>JAYVTD010000535.1:0-2559 GCA_043774765.1 Rhizobacter sp.
CCGCTGTTCAAGGACGAGGCGCTTTAGGCGAACACCGAATCTCCCGGCGAAAACCGGTCGACCGCGTCGGTGATGATGCCGTCGATGCCGAGCGCGGTCAGGCGCCGGGCTTGAGCCAGCTCGTTCACCGTGTAGACGAGTGCGCGCATCCCCACGCCGTGCAACTGTGCGACGAGGTCGGCATCCATCAACGCGAATGCGGTGACGACGGCCACGCAGCCAAGCGCGTGGGCCTGCTCGAACCAGCCTTCGCGCAGCGTGTCGAGCAGCAATGCGCGCGGCAGTTGTGGCGCGGTGTCGCGCGCGCCTTGCAGCGCATCGGGGCTGAATGAGCTGAGCAGTGGCGGCACGACGTCGCCGGCCCACAGCCGCGCTGCTTCAAGGCCGACCGCGCGGCCGGTCTGTGTTTCTACGCCGGGGGTCGGCTTGATCTCGATGTTCAAGGCGAAGCCGTTGCGCCGGCAATAGCGCGCGATGCCTTCCAGGCTTGGCAGCGGCTCGCCCGCGAAAGCGCGGCTGTGCCAGCTGCCGGCGTCGAGCAAGGACAAGGCACTCCAGCTTTGTTCGCCTGCAGTGCCCTGGCCCGAGGTGGTGCGCTCCAGCGTCGCGTCGTGCAGCAGGAACAGCACGCCGTCGGCGCTGAGTTTCACGTCGCATTCGAACGCGCGGTAACCGTGACCGGCGCCGACCCGAAAGGCCGCGAGCGTGTTCTCGGGTGCGAGCTTGCCTGCGCCGCGGTGCGCCACCCACAAGGGGCAGGGCCAGGCCTTCATCGGTGTCACGCGATGCGCTGGGTCGTCGCCGGGTCGAACCAGTGCAACTGGTCGGGCGCGGCCTGCAGCGTGACGATGTTGCCGATCTTCGGCGGCACGAGCGTGGCTTCGACGCGCACCGTGAACAGCACGCTGCCGGCGCTGCAATAGACGAGCCGTTCGGCGCCGAGCATCTCGAGCATCTCGACCTTCAGTTGCCAGCCCAGGTTGCCGGCCGGGCGCAGGCTGGCGTGCTCGGGGCGCAGGCCGAGGATCAGCTCGCCGGAGCGTGGCGCGGCCCCGGGCAAGGGCAGTGTCTGGCCATCGACGATGAAGCGCGAGCCGTCGGCCACACCCTTGATCAGGTTCATTGGCGGCGAGCCGATGAACCCGGCGACGAAAGTCGTGGCCGGTCGGTGGTACACCTCTTCGGGCGTGCCGATCTGTTCCATGCGGCCGGCGTTCATCACGATCATGCGCTGTGCGAGCGTCATCGCCTCGACCTGGTCGTGCGTGACGAACAGCGACGTGACACCGAGCTCGGCGTGCAGCTTCTGGATTTCAAGCCGCGTCTGCGCGCGCAGCTTGGCGTCGAGGTTGGAAAGCGGCTCGTCGAACAGGAACACCTGCGGCTGGCGCACGATCGCGCGGCCCATCGCCACGCGCTGGCGCTGCCCGCCCGAGAGCTCACGCGGTTTGCGCTGCAGGTATGGGGCGAGCTCAAGAATCTTCGCGGCCTTGTCGACCCGCTGCTGGATCTCGTCCAGCGGCAGCTTGGCGATCTTCAGGCCGTAGGCCATGTTGTCGAACACGCTCATGTGCGGGTAGAGCGCGTAGTTCTGGAACACCATCGCGATGTCGCGCTCGCTCGGCTCGACGTCGTTCACGACGCGCCCGCCGATCGAAATCTGCCCACCCGAGATTTCTTCGAGCCCCGCGACCATGCGCAGCAGCGTCGACTTGCCGCAGCCCGAAGGCCCGACGATGACGATGAACTCGCCATCGGCAATCTCGGCGTTGACCCCGTGGATCACGGGGTTCGCCTTCGCACCAACGCCGTAGCGCTTGACAACGTCTTTGAGATTGATGGATGCCATGTGTGTCTCTTATTTTTCGGTGTCCACCAGGCCCTTGACGAACCAGCGCTGCATGAAGATCACAACGACGGCAGGCGGGAGCATCGCCATGATCGCGGTGGCCATCACGATGTTCCATTCATTGCCGGAGTCGCCGCCCGCGATCATGCGTTTGATGCCGACCACGACGGGGTACATGTCTTCGCTCGTGGTGGCGAGCAGCGGCCAAAGATACTGGTTCCAGCCGTAGATGAACTGGATCACGAACAGCGCCGCGATCGAGGTCTTGGACAGCGGCAGCAGGATGTCCCAGAAGAAGCGCATCGGCCCGGCGCCGTCGATACGCGCAGCCTCGACGAGCTCTTCGGGCACGGTCAGGAAGAACTGCCGGAACAGGAAGGTCGCGGTCGCCGAGGCGATCAGCGGGATCGTCAGGCCGGCGTAGCTGTTGAGCATGCCGAGGTCGGAGACGACCTTGTAGGTCGGCAGGATCCGCACCTCCACCGGCAGCATCAGCGTGACGAAGATCGCCCAGAAGAACACGCCGCGGAACGGGAATCGAAAGTACACCAGCGCGAACGCCGACAGCAGCGAGACCGCGATCTTGCCGAAGGTGATGACCAGCGCGGTGACCAGGCTGACCCACATCATCCGGCCGACCGGCGCGTTCGATCCCGCCCCGCCGCCGTGGCCGCTGAGGGCGGCGCTGTAGTTCTCCCAGAAGTGCGTGC
>JAYVTD010000536.1:0-2146 GCA_043774765.1 Rhizobacter sp.
ATCTGCTGGTGCAGCAAACCGCGGCGCGAGCGATGTCGCCGGCAGCAGCCGATGCGACACCCCAGCAGCAGCTGTCCAAGTTCGAGCAGCGCGTTGCGGGTGAGCGCGCCATCACACCGTCGGTGGCCCGTCTGCAGGCGGCGGCCCAGCGGCGCGGGTTCGTGCTCGACCAGGCCGAGTTCAAGCTCGCCAGTGAGCCTGCCGAGCCCCTGGCGCGCTACTCGATCCTGCTGCCGGTCAAGGCCGATTACCGTGCGTTGCGACGCTTCACGCACGACGCGCTGCAACAGATGCCGGGCCTAGCGCTCGACGAGGTAAACCTGCGCCGCAGCGATCCGAAATCGCCGCTGCTGGAGGCACGACTGCGCTTCGTGCTGTTCCTGACCAAGCCTGAGATTTCGTCGACGACCCTGGCGAGGGCGGGCCCCCCCGCTGCCGCCGCGACCGTCCGCTGAGTGCCTGTGCTGTGGCCGAATTGACGCCTGCCCGCAAGCGCGTTGCCATGCTGATCGTCGTGGTCGGCAGCGCCTTGATCGGCGAGCGCGTGGTCGCGCTGATGGGCAGTGATGAGAGGGGCAGCGACTCTCAGGCGGCCCAGCCTGCTGCGCCAGCGTCGGCGCGCCTGCGGGCTGCGTCTCGATCCGTCGCATCGAAGGCGGTGCCCGACGCCTCGGCCGTCGGCGTTCAGCTCGGTCGCTTGGACGCGTGGCAGCGGGCCCTGGCCGATGATGCCGATGCCGATGTCGGCGGTGCGTCGCCGACGACCTTGTTCGACACGGTCTCCTGGCAGCCGCCTGCGCCCAAGGCCGAACCTGCGCCGCCGCCACCGAAGCCGGTCGCTCCGCCATTTCCGTATACCTATCTGGGCGGTCTGTCTGAAGACGGCGTGCGCACCACGTTTTTCACGCAAGGCGACCGCGTGCTGCCGGTCAAGGCCGGCGACACCGTCGATGCGGTCTACCGCGTCGAGCAGATGAACGAGAAGCACATGACCTTGACTTACCTGCCACTCAACCAGAGCCTGACCGTCACCTTCCGGAGCGGGGAATGAACGTGCTGCGAAGATCCCATTCACTCCATCGATCGGCCACCAGCCGTTGGCTCTCGTTGATCGCCGTGGCCGCGCTGAGCGCGTGTGCGCCTGGCAGCGATTTCGTGCGCCAGGGCCAGCAGCTGATCGACAAGGGCCAGGTCGAGGAAGGGTTGTCGCAGATCGAAAAAGGCATGGCCCTCGAACCCGACAACCGGCAGTACCGGATGCTGGTGATCCGCCAACGCGAGACGCAGATCGGGCAGCTGCTGGTGAGGGCTGACAGCCTGCGCGACGCTGGCCAGTTCGAAGACGCCGCCGTGCTGTACCGGCGCGTTCTCGGTCTCGATGCAGGCAATCTGCGCGGGCGATCGGGCCTGGACGAGGTGGCGTCGCTGCGCCGCCAGCAGCAACGCGTCGACGAGGCGCAGTCGCTGATCGCGCAGGACCGGCGCGACGAGGCGATGCAGCGCCTGCGCCAGGTGCTGTCCGAGAACCCGCGGCACGAGCGCGCGCTGGCGCTGAAGCGGCAGATCGACGAGCAGGTCGGGCGGTCTGCCGAGGTGCTCCCTGCGGCGCTGAAAGCGGGTCTGCGCAAGCCCGTCACGCTCGATTTCCGTGACGCGAACCTGAAAGCCGTGTTTGACGCCCTGTCGCGCACCACCGGCATCAACTTCGTGTTCGACCGCGAGGTTCGGCCCGACATCAAGGTGACGCTGTCGGTGGCCAACCTCAGCATCGACGATGTGGTGGGTGTTCTGACGGTGACCAACCAGCTTGAACGCAAGGTGCTCAACGACAACACCGTGCTGATCTACCCCAACACCGCCGCCAAGCAGTAGGACTATCTGGACCTCAGCGTCAAGACCTTCTACCTGTCGAACGCCGAAGCCAAGACGGTGTTCACGATGCTGAAGACCGTGCTGAAGACCAAAGACCTGTACGCCGACGAGAAGCTCAACAGCCTGACGATGCGCGACACGCCCGCCGCCATCGCGCTGGCGGGCAAACTGATCGCCGAGCAGGACCTGGCCGAACCCGAGGTGCTGCTCGATGTCGAGGTGCTCGAAGTCAAGCGCTCGCGCCTGGCGGAGATCGGCGTCGACCCTCCGGGCA
>JAYVTD010000537.1:0-7637 GCA_043774765.1 Rhizobacter sp.
GCAAACCTTGCCTTTGATGCCGGCGCCGCGGTCGAAGGCGTACCCTCCAAGAAGTCAGCCCAAGCCTGCAGCATCGTGCGGCGTTCTTGCTGGTACTGATGCCGGTTGTAGGTGGTACGCACGCGATTCGCAGGCGCATTTGCGTGGCAGTGCTCGATGACGTCGACAATCGCGCGCGTTGCGTTGAAGCACGTGCTGAAGGGGACGTGCATGCCGTGCGGAGTGCCTTCGCCACTGAAGCCGCGACGCGTCCAGCGCGGGGTGGTGTTCCGGGACCTTGCCTCTCGTTCCACGTCGCAAGTTTCACCGATCGTCGGTTGGCGGCAGTGCAAAGTGCGGGATCAGCCGGCGCTCGAATACTTAACCGAGCAGCCGTAAGCCTGCGTCGTGGCGCGGCTCACCGCCTTGCCGGCCATCGCTTCACCGAGCGCCTGCGTCACGTAGTTGGTGGCCGTCTTGATGTCGGCCGCGTTCGCGGTCGGCTTGCTGTCGATCGCGCCGGCGTAGACCAGCTTGCCCTGCGGGTCGACGATGTACATGTGCGGCGTGGTGCGTGCACCGTAGGCCCGGCCGAGCTTCGAGTCGGAGTCCATCAGCGTGGCGGTGGGCACGCCGCGTTTGGCCTTCATCCAGCCTTGCAGTTCGGCCGGTGGCATGTAGTCGCCGGCCTCTTTCGCGGTCGTGTTGATCGAGAGCCAGACCGCTCCCTTGGCGGTGGCCTCTTTCTGCGTGGCCGGCATGTTGCCGCTGTCGTAGTGTTTCTGCACGAAGGGGCAGCCGGGGTTGGTCCATTCCAGCACCACGTACTTACCCTTGAAATCGGTCAGCGCCACGGTCTTGCCGGCTGTGTCGGTGGCAGTGAAGGCGGGTGCCGGCTGGCCGACCGTGGCCTGCGCCAGGCACAGGCCGGGACTCAGAAACGCGGCGCCGAACGCCAGGCTCGAAAAGATGCGGTTCATGATCGTTCTCCTTCAATCAAACAGGTGGAGGGGCGGGGCGCGACGCGCCGGTTTGCATGGCAGCGAGGGCTTGCCGCAAGGCGCCGGCACGGAGTATCTCTGGCAGCAGGGTAGGCGCGTTGGCGCCAGGGCCGTACAGCGCATACACCGGCACACCGCTGCGCCCGAGCCGCGCCAGTTCCTGCGTGATGGCGGTGTCGCGGCGGGTCCAGTCGGCGCGCAGCAGCAGCACGTTCTGTGCGGCGAAGTCGGCGAGCACCCCGGCGTCGGCGAGCGCGCTGCGTTTGTTGTACTGGCAGGTCACGCACCACGCGGCGGTGAAGTCGACGAAGACCGGCCGACCCTGAGCGCGGGCGCGGCTCACCGCGTCGGCTGACCAGGGTTGCCAGGCCGAGGCTGAGGCCGTGGCCGGATCAGGGGCCGACGAAGCCGAGGTTGCAGCCGCCGGTTCGCGCAGCGCCGGCCAGGCCCAGGCGAGCGTGGCCAACCACACTGCGCCGGCCAGCACGGTACCGACACCGCGCGCGCGCCGCCCGAGCCCCGGCGTGCCGATGGCCCAGCCCACCAGCGCGGTCGCGAGCAACACCGCGAGCACGCCGACAGTGCCGTCGATGCCGACCTGCTGGCCGAGCACCCACACCAGCCACAGCACGGTGGCGAACATCGGGAAGGCCATCGCCACCTTGAACCGTTGCATCCATGCGCCCGGTCGCGGCAGCTGGCGTGCAATGCCGGGTATGAGCGCGATGGCGAGGTAAGGCAAGGCCATGCCGAGGCCGAGCGCGGCGAACACCAACAGCGCTTGCGCCGCAGGCAGCGTCAGCGCACTGCCGAGCGCCACGCCCATGAACGGGCCGGTGCAGGGCGAGGCCACGGCCACTGCGAGTGCGCCGGTCAGTGCGTGGTCGGCCAACGGGTGACGTGCACGTACAGAGGCCAGGTTGCCGGGCAGCCCGCCGCGCAGTTCGAACAGCCCGGCCAGGTTCAGACCGATCAGCGTGAACAGCAGCGCGAGCGCCGCGACGAACAGCGGCGACTGCAACTGAAAGCCCCAGCCGAGCTGTTCGCCGCCGGCACGCAAAACCAGCAGCAAGCCGGCCAGCGCGACGAAGGAGACGAGCACGCCGGCGGTGTAGGCCAGCCCGGCCCCCACACGATCGCGGCGCCGCTGGCCGGGTTGCGCGAAGCTCAGCAGCTTCAGCGACAGCACCGGGAAGACGCAGGGCAACAGGTTCAGCAGCAGCCCACCGAGCAGCGCCAGGCCGAGAGTCGCCAGCGGAGGCGCCGCCGGTTCAGCCGGCATCGGCGTGGCGCTCGTGTTGCTCTTGGCGCCAGGCGGCGTTTCGGCCGGCCACGGGCCCTGGATCTCCATGCGCACCCGAATGCCTGTGGCCGCCCCCGCGACCAGCACCGCCTGCATCTGCGACGGGCTCTCGCTGCGCTGCGCCGACAAGGGCACCCGTGCCGACCAGGTGCTGCCGTTCCACGACTGCTGGATCGGCGCGGCGGGTTCGATCACGCCGCCGGTTTCGGGGAAGAAGACATACGACTTGCCCTGGTCCACAGCCGCCAGCCCGTTCACATCGATCACCAGCGCCTGGCCTTCGATCCGACCTGTCGCGACGGCCTGCGCCGGCGCTCGTGGCACACGCGCCAGTGTTGCGGTGAACAGGTCCTGATGCTGGTTCACCGCGGTGGTGCCCGGCAGCGTGAGCGTGAACTCGCCTGACTCCGGAATGCACACCTCCTTGCAGACCAGCCAGTCGGAACGCAGCTTCACCGCCAGCGTCGGCGCTGAAAAATCGCTCGACACCGTGACCGGTACTGGCAGCAACACCGTGTCTTCGTAGCCGTAGTTCATCAACGGGCCGAGCTTGAGCTGCTTCGGTGTCGGCCACGCGATCTCGCCGGCCTGCACGCCACCCGGCAGCTGCCAGCTCATGGTGGTCGGCAGGCCCGAGTCGCCGGCGTTTTTCCAGTAGGTGTGCCAGTGCGGCGCATGCTGCAGCGACAGCCCGAGCCACACCGGCTTGCCGGGGCCGACGCCCTGCGGCGCATGCGCGAGCAGCTCGGCGCGCATGTGCGGCGTGGTGACGACGGCGGTCTGCGCTGCGGCAAGCAAGGGCAGCCACAGCAGCAGCGCCGCGGAGCTGAACCGCCGGTTCAGCACAGGATCGCCCCGTCGTCGAGCGAATTCTCTGTGGCGGGCTCGCTGGCATGGCTCACGATCACCGCGCTCCTTGTGTCGATTCGCATGGCGGAACAGTCTCCCCGGCCGCTGCTGGCAATGAACGATCAGGGTTGCTGTGCTCGGCGCTCAGCGCGGCGCCGGCACGTCGAGCACGCCGCGCTCGATCTGATCGCGCTCCAGCGACTCGAACAGGGCCTTGAAGTTGCCCTCGCCGAAGCCGTCGTCGCCCTTGCGCTGGATGAACTCGAAGAACACCGGGCCGAGCATCGTGCCCGAGAAGATCTGCAGCAGCAGCCGGTTGGTGCCACCCCCCGTGCTGCCGTCGAGCAGGATCCCGCGCGCCTGCAGCTCGGCCGGGTTCTCGCCGTGCCCGGGCAGCCGATCTTCGAGCATGCGGTAGTAGGTGGCGGGCGGTGCCTTCATCAGCGGCACGCCGGCCGCACGCAGGCTGTCCACGCTCTTGAACAGGTCGTCGCTGAAAAGGGCGATGTGCTGGATGCCTTCGCCGTTGAAGGCCATCAGGTATTCCTCGATCTGGCCCGCACCGCGCGACGACTCTTCGTTCAGCGGGATCCGGATCTTGCCGTCGGGTGCGGTCATGGCTTTTGACGTGAGGCCGGTGTATTCGCCCTTGATGTCGAAGTAGCGGATCTCGCGGAAGTTGAACAAACGCTCGTAAAAGCTCGCCCAGTAGGCCATGCGGCCGCGGTAGACGTTGTGCGTGAGGTGGTCGATCAGCTTCAAGCCGTGGCCGACCGGGTGGCGGTCGACCCCTTCGATGAACTCGAAGTCGATGTCGTAGATGGCCTTGCCCTCTTCGAAGCGGTCGATCAGGTAGAGTGGGGCGCCGCCGATGCCTTTGATGGCGGGCAGGCGCAACTCCATCGGGCCGGTGTTCATCTCGACCGGCTGGGCGCCACGGGACAGAGCCAGCTCATAGGCCTTGTGCGAGTCCTTGACCCGGAACGCGAGGCCACAGGCCGAGGGGCCGTGTTCGGCGGCGAAAAAACCGGCCGGGCTGCGCGGCTCGCGGTTGACGATGAAGTTGATCTCGCCCTGGCGGTACAGCACCACGTCTTTCGAGCGGTGGCGTGCCACGAGGCTGAAGCCAAGTTGCTCGAACACCGGCTCGAGCGTGCCCGCCACCGGCGCGGCGAACTCGACGAATTCGAAGCCCATCAAGCCCATCGGGTTGTCGAAGAGATCGGGCATGTGGGGCTCCTGTAGCTGAGTGAACGCCGAGTGTGCCGGGTGCGCGGGCTGCCCCGTGGGCTTCAAATATGCAGCCAGGCCAGCACGCCCAGCACGAGCCCGATCGCGCTGACGCCGAACACGCCCTTTTCCAGGCCCTTGCTCTTCGTGAGCAAGGCGATCGCGGCCATCGCGATCGCGATCTGCAGCGCGGTGGTGGCCTGGGCCCAGCGGTGGTGCTGGTGCATCTTTTCGCCGCTTTGTTTGTCGAACGTCGTCGACTCGCTTTCGAGCTTTTCAGCGGCCAGCTTGATCTCGGCCTTCTCGGTCTTGTAGCGCTTGATCTCGTCCTGGTAGAACGGCTTGCGCGCTTCGGGTGCGAGTTCGATGGCCAGTTCAGAGAGGTTCTGCTTGCTGCTCTTCGACTGGTAGTAGTTCCACTGGTTCGAAGCCTCGGTCTTGCGGATGGCCGCGTCGTTCTTCAGCAGGCCGGCGTCGGCCTGGGTGGCGCCGCCCATGTACGAGAACATCGCGCCGACCGTGGCCAGCACGGCCGTCATGACCGCGAGCTGCCCTGCTGTGCCGCCGGGTTCATGCTGCGCTGCGTGTTCGAGTTCGTGGTCGTGCGGGCCGTGCACGTGAAAGCCGTCTGATGACATGTCAGTCCTCAAGTTCTGTTGTAGTGGATGTAGCTGTAGCGCAGGCCTTGTGGCGTGCTGTGGTCTTCGCGTGAAGTCTGTTGGAAGCCGGCGCGGTCCCACTCGGGGAAAAAGGCGTCGCCTTCGAAGTCGGCATCGATTTCGGTCAGCAAGAGTTCGTCGGCCAGCGGCAAGGCCTGTGCGTAGATCTGCGCGCCGCCGATCACGAACGCTTTCGGCTCACCGGCCACACTGGCCAACGCGGCGGCGAGCGACGCTGCCGCTTCGGCGCCGTCGGCTTGCCACGAGCTGTTGCGGGTGATCACGATGTTGCGGCGCTGCGGCAGCGGCCGGCCGATCGAGTCCCAGGTCTTGCGGCCCATGATCACCGGGCATCCGAGCGTGAGCTTCTTGAAGCGCGGCAGGTCGCCGGGCAGGTGGACGAGCAACTGGTTGTTCTTGCCGACGGCCCCATTGCGGGCGACAGCGGCGATCAGGCACAGGGCAGGGGGTTTCATGGCCACGATTGTCGCAGCGGCGCGGCGCGTCGCGCTTATTCAGGCCAGCGCGGCGGCTTCCTTGCCCCGTGCGAAGTGCTGCTGCATCAGCTGCAACACCCGCGGCCCGTTGCGCGCCTTCAACGCTGCCATGATCTGGCGGTGCTCTTTCAGCGAGGCTTCGAGCCGGCCCTGTTTGAAGAGCGAATGGTGGCGGTTGAGCTTCATCACCTTGCGCAGGTCGGCCACGAGCTGCATGCGCCAGCGGCTGTCGGCGATCTCGAGCAGGCGCATGTGGAAACGCTCGTTCGCGGCGAAGAAGCGGTCGCGCACAGTCACGCTCGTCTCAAGCTTCTGGTGCAGTGTGTCGAGCTCGGCCAGCTGCACGTCGGTGGCGTGGACAGCGACCACCGCCGCGGCGTCGCTTTCCAGCAGCGCGAGAAGGTGGTAGACCTCGGCCAGGTCGCGTTCAGAGACTTCGGTGACGTAAGCCCCGCGCCGCAGTTTCATCGTGACCAGCCCTTCGGAGGCCAGCACTTTCAGCGCTTCGCGCAACGGCGTTCGGCTGATGCCGAACTCGGCCGTCAGCATCTGCTCGTCGATCCAGCTGCCCGGCGCCAGGCTGTGCGACATGATCCTCGCGCGCAACTGCTCGGCCACCTGCTCGTACAGCGCACCCTGCGGCAAGCGCGCTGCGGCCGCGCCGGCGAGGGATGCTGCAGTCTGTACTCTGGGTGCGGCCATTGGGCGGGTCAGGACCTGTTGGGTGGTGATGCAAGCTGGGCGAAAGCCACTGGCAGGACAATGCATCTGAAGATATAATTCAATTTTGCATTATGGCTGAGACCGACCTCATCGTCCACCCCCACGAAGCAGGCGCCGAGGCCCTCACTTTGCCGGTGAGCGAAGGGCAGGCCACCGGCGCTCGAACCGATTGACGCGGTGCGGCTCTTGCGCGCATCCTCACAGGCCCGAAAGGGGCACCATGGCTGACGAACCTCTGCTCAACTCCGAATCGCTGGCCGCCTGGCAGAAGGCGGCCGCCAAATCGGCGCCCGGCGCCGACGTGAACGCATTGAACTGGGTCACGCCCGAGGGCATCGCAGTCAAGCCGCTGTACACCGCCGCCGACCTGTCCGGGCTGCAGTACACCGACACCCTGCCCGGCTTCGCGCCCTTCCTGCGCGGCCCACAGGCCACGATGTACGCGGTGCGGCCATGGACGATCCGCCAGTACGCGGGCTTTTCCACCGCCGAAGCCTCGAACGACTTTTACCGCAAGGCGCTGGCGGCCGGCGCGCAGGGCGTGAGCGTGGCGTTCGACCTGGCCACTCACCGCGGCTATGACAGCGACCATCCGCGCGTGACAGGCGACGTGGGCAAGGCCGGCGTGGCGATCGACAGCGTCGAAGACATGAAGATCCTGTTCGGCGGCATCCCGCTCGACAAGGTGAGCGTGAGCATGACGATGAACGGCGCGGTGCTGCCGGTGCTCGCGGGTTACGTGGTGGCGGCCGAAGAGCAGGGCGTGTCGCAGGACAAGCTGAGTGGAACGATCCAGAACGACATCCTGAAGGAGTTCATGGTTCGCAACACCTACATCTACCCGCCCGAGCCGAGCATGCGGATCATCGGCGACATCATCGAGTACACGGCCCGGAACATGCCGAAGTTCAACTCGATCTCGATCTCGGGCTATCACATCCAGGAAGCCGGCGCCAACCAGGCGCTCGAGCTGGCGTTGACCCTCGCCGACGGCCGCGAGTACGTGCGCACCGCGATCGCCAAGGGCCTCGATGTCGACGCCTTCGCCGGGCGGCTCAGCTTCTTCTGGGCGATCGGCATGAACTTCTACC
Organism: Rhizobacter sp.; assembly: GCA_043774765.1. GTDB lineage: Bacteria > Pseudomonadota > Gammaproteobacteria > Burkholderiales > Burkholderiaceae_C > LMDS01. The sequence continues at coordinate 7,333 of JAYVTD010000537.1, forward strand.
TCGAGATCGCCAAGATGCGCGCCGCGCGCGGCCTCTGGCACCGCATCATGAAGGAGTTCGAGCCCAAGGAAGCGAAGAGTTCGATCCTGCGCACCCACTGCCAGACCTCCGGCTGGTCGCTGACGGCGCAGGACCCCTATAACAATGTCGTGCGCACGACCATCGAGGCGATGGCGGCGGTGTTCGGCGGCACGCAGAGCCTGCATACCAACGCGCTCGACGAAGCGATCGCCCTGCCCACCGAGTTCAGCGCGCGCATCGCCCGCAACACGCAACTGATCCTGCAGGAAGAGACGCACATCGCG
>JAYVTD010000538.1:0-6497 GCA_043774765.1 Rhizobacter sp.
GGCGGTGGGCTCGTCCATGATCACGAGCTTCGCGTCGGCGGCCATCGCGCGGCAGATCGCGACGAGCTGGCGGTTCGCGATCGACAGGTCTTCGACGCGAGCATCCAGGTCGAGCGCCGCGCCCACGCGCTCCATCGCGGCCTGCGCAGTCGCGCGAATCGCGCGCCAGTTCACCACCCGGGGCGCGCCGAGGTGGCTCGCGACCGCGATGTTCTCGGCCACGCTCAGGTTCGGGAACAGCGACAGGTCTTGGTAGATGACCTGGATGCCGCGCTCGGTCGACTGCACCGGGTTCAGGTGCCGGTACTCGCGCCCTTCGATGACGATGCGAGCGCCCGGCTCCGGGTGCAGCACGCCGGCGATGATCTTGATCAGCGTCGACTTGCCCGAGCCGTTTTCACCGACCAGGCAATGCACCTCGCCGGGCGCCAGCGACAGATCGACATTGCGCAGCGCCACGACGCCGCCGAAGTGCTTGGAGATCGCTTGGAGCTCGAGAAAGTTGGCCAAGTCCGGGCAACCTGTGGCGGCGTCGATGCTAAAGAAAACGGGCGAGGGAGGCCTCGCCCGCTGGGTATCGATGGACGGTCAGACGAACGTTCAGAGCCCGCTGGCCATCAGGCCCGCGATCGTCTCGTTGTTGATGCGCATGATCTTGTCGACCTTGATCAGCTTGCCCGGCACGTCGACCGCGGCCTTGCCCAGGCCGGGGATGTCGACCCCGTCCTTGATCTCCTTGCCGTCGAGCAGCAACCGCGCGACCGCGACCATCGCGTAGCCGGCGTCGGTCGGGTTCCACAGGAAGCCTTCGCGGATGATGCCGTCGGCGATCAGGTCCTTCGCCTGCGACGGCAGCACCGTGCCGACGATCGCGATCTTCTTGCCCAGGCGCTTCTCACGCACCGCGTTACCGGCGCCGATCGGGCCGTTCGAGCCGAAGCCGAGGATGCCCTTCAGGTTCGGGTAGGCCTTGATGACGTCGAGCGTGGTTTTGTACGAGCTGTCGATCTCGTCGGCGCCGGGGTAGCGGTCGGCGACGAGCTTCATCTTCGGGTAGTTCTTCTTCTGGTAGGCGATGGCCGCATCGGCCCACTTGTTGTGCAGCGGCGTGGTCAGCGTGCCCACGTAGACCACGTAGTCGCCACTCTCGGCCATGTCTTTGGCCAGGCGCTGCATCTGCACTTCGCCGAAACGCACCGAGTCGATCAGCTCGACGTTCCAGTCACGCCCTTCCTGTTCGGGGCCTTCGTGCGTGATGACCTTGATGCCTGCCGCCTGCGCGCGCTTGAGCACCGGCTCGCAAACCTTCACGTCGAGCGGCACCAAGCCGATCACGGTCACCTTCTTCGCGATCAGGTCTTCGAGCAGCTTGACCTGCTGGGCCGGGTCGACATTCGCGGGGCCGACCATGGTCGCGTCGATATTGAAATCTTTCGCGCCCTTCTTGATGCCTCTTTCAACCGCGTTGAACCACGGAATGCCAGCGATTTTCACCACCGTGACCATGGTCGGATTCGCGGCAAAGACGAGCAGCGCGGTCAGGCTCGAGGCGCCGGCCAATGCCGCGCCGCCCAATGCCTTGAGTGTCTTGCGTCGATTCATCGGTTGTCTCCATGTCTCGCGCGAGGCGAGGTAATTTGTTGGTCTGTCCGTCAGGTGCCAGACGATCCTAGTGCGGGCCGCGGCGAAAAACAATGCATGGTTTACACGCGGTGTTCGTGCCTGCTGCACAGCCTGAGCGCGCACTGCTCAGACGGTCGGTGCGCTCGCGTCGAGCAGACCGGCCGCCTTCAGATCGCTCCACAGCGCCGCCGGCACCAAGGCCCGCGCATCGGCCACGTTCGATTCGACCTCGCTCGGCTTGACCGCGCCGAGCACGACCGCCACGACCGCCGGGTGCGCCATCGGGAACTGCATTGCGGCGCGGCGAATCGAGGTGTCGTGCTTCGCGCAGACCGCTTCGATCTTGCGCACGCGCTCAAGAATTTCCGGTGGCGCCGCGCCGTATTCGAACTTCGCTCCGGGCACGGCACCGGTGGCCAGAATGCCCGAATTGAAAACGCCGGCGAGCATCACGCCCATCTTCTTTTCGACCGCGAGCGGCATGAATTCGGCCATGCCGGTTTGGTCCAGCAGCGTGTAGCGGCCCGCCATCATCGCCAGATCGAAGTCGCCCGCGCGCGCGAATTTGACGCAGGTGTCTGCCTCGTTGATGCCGAAGCCGATCGCGGCCACGGTCTTCTCGCTGCGCAGCTTGTCGAGCGCGCGGTAAGCGCCGTCCATTGCTTCCGTGAAGCGGCGGCCGGCGTCAGTGCCGTGGGTCCAGACATCGCAGTCGTGGATCAGCAGGATGTCGAGCCGACTCAAGCCGGTGCGCAGCAGCGACTGCTCGACCGAGCGCATCGTGCCGTCGTACGAATAGTCGAAAATTGGCGAATGCGAATAACCGCCGACGAAGCCGGGCGAGAAGACGTCTTTGTTGCGCTCGGGCGGTTTGCCGAACGGATTCATGACGCGGCCGATCTTGGTCGAGACGATGATCTGATCGCGTGGCACGGCTCGCAGTCCGGCGCCCAGGCGTGCTTCGGCGATGCCGTTGCCGTAGTGCGGCGACGTGTCGAACAGGCGGATGCCACTGAGATAAGCCTGCTCCACGGTGGCGATCGTGGTCTTTTCATCGAGCACTTCGTAGATCTCGCCGATCGGGCCCATGCCCAGGCCCATCGTCGTAAAACTCAGTTCGCATCCGTTGCGGGTTTTGAATAGGCGCGTGTTCATGGAGTCTCCTGATCTTCGAATGATGGTCAGCAGCAAGTGCAGGAAGCATCTGGCGAATCAGGATAGCGCACATCGTTCGAGCCGTGCTACCGTCGCCGACGATCGGGCATGGCAGCCCGCGCGAAAGGCACTCACGATGAACAAGCTCGGTGTGCATGCACTCGTCTGGGTTGGTGGCTGGAGCCACGGCGAATGCGAGCGCGCGATGGCGCAAACGGCCGAGATCGGCTTCGATCTGATCGAGATTCCGGCACTCGATCTGGCCTCGATCGACAGCGCGTTCACGCGCAAGATGCTCGAACGGTATCGGCTCGGCACGACCATGTCGCTCGGTCTCGATGCGTCGACCGACATCTCGAGCCAAGACCGTGGCAAGCAAGCGCGCGGGGAAGCGCGGCTGATGCAGGTGCTGGAGGTGGCGAGCGACATCGGCGCCACGCACGTCTGCGGCATTCTGTATTCGGCGTTCCAGAAGTACTTCGACCCACCGACCGAGGCCGGAATTGCCGCGTCGGTCGATGTGATGCGGCGCATCGGCGAACAGGCGGCGCGGCACGGCATCTCGATCGGCCTGGAGGTCGTGAACCGCTACGAGAGCAATGTGCTGAACACCGCCGCGCAGGCGGTCGCGTATGCGCGGCGCGTGGGGCTGCCGAACGTCACGGTGCACCTCGACACCTATCACATGAACATCGAAGAGGCCGATCTCGAAGCGGCACTGATCGAGACCGGCGAGCGGCTCGGCTACTTCCACATCGGCGAATCGGGGCGCGGTTATCTGGGCGCCGGCAACATCGACTTCGATCGCGTGTTTCGCGGGCTCGTGAAAGCGGGCTATCAAGGGCCGATCACGTTCGAATCGTTTTCGTCGGCGGTGGTCAACAAGCAATTGCAAGGCATTCTCGGGATCTGGCGCAATCTGTGGGAAGACGGCGCCGACCTCGCGCGGCACGCCAAGGGTTTCATCGAGCACGGCATGAAGTCGGCCCGCGAGGCGCACGCGCGGTGACGAGCGCGGAACGCGGCGCGCGCGATGACCCGATGAGCACGCCCGGCGGTCTGCAGCGCTTCCGGCTCGACGGGCGTGTCGCTGTCGTGACCGGTGCGGCGAGCGGCATCGGCCTGGCCTGCGCGCGTTTGCTCGGCGAGGCCGGCGCGAAGGTGGTGCTGCTCGACCTCGATGCGCAATTGGCCGAGCGCGAGGCTACGCGTCTTGCGAACAGCGTCGGTCGCGGGCTCGATGTGAGCGACGCCGCAGCCATCGAGCGCTGCTTCGCGAGCATTGGCGCGGAAGGCCCGATCGACGTGCTGGTGAATAGCGCCGGCATGGCGATCCGCAAGCCATCGCTCGAGCTCGAGCTCGACGACTGGAACCGGGTCATCAACGTCAACCTGACCGGCACCTTCCTGTGCGCGCGCGCTGCGGCGCGGTACATGACCGCGGGCGGCAGCATCGTCAACATCGCCTCGATCATGGGCCTTTCGGGCGGCGGGCTCTACCCGAACATCTCGTACCAGACTTCGAAGGGCGGCGTGGTCAACATGACGCGCGCGCTGGCGGTCGAGTGGGCGCCGCTGCAGATCCGCGTCAATGCGGTCGCGCCGACCTGGACGCGCACGCCGTTCATCGGCGAGCTCGAGAGCTCACCCGAGCTGATGGAGCGCATTCGCAGCGTCACGCCGATGAAGCGGCTTGCCGAGGCCGATGAGGTGGCGGCCGCGGTGCTGTTTCTGGCGTCGCCCGCGGCGTCGATGATCACCGGGCACACGCTGCCGGTGGACGGCGGGTTCCTTGCACAGTAACGGCGCGGCAGGCGCCAGCTCATGACCTCCGAACCTCCGAACTCCGCCGCGACCGATGATCCGCGCTACGTCATCGGCGTGGACGTCGGCACGGGCAGCGCCCGCGCCGGAATCTTCGACCTGACCGGCCGCATGGTGGCGTCGGCAAGACACGACATTACCCTGTTCCATTCGAGTGGCTCCATCGTCGAGCAGTCGAGCGCCGAGATCTGGAATGCCGTGTGCCACGCGGTGAAGGGCGCACTGTCGCGGGCCGCGGTGTCGCCCGATCGGATCGCCGGCATCGGTTTCGACGCCACTTGCTCGCTCGTCGTGATGGGGGCGGGCGGGCAATCCTTGGCCGTAGGCCCGACCGAAGAGCCGGAACGAGACATCATCGTCTGGATGGATCACCGCGCCGTGACGCAAGCGCAGCGCATCAACGCCATGAACCACGAGGTGCTGAAATTTGTCGGCGGCCGCATTTCACCTGAAATGCAAACGCCGAAGCTGCTGTGGCTGCTCGAGAACAAGCCCGAGGTCTTTGCCTCGGCGTGGCAGTTCTTCGACCTGACCGACTTTCTGACCTGGCGCGCCACCGGGAATCTTTCCAGGTCCACTTGCACGGTCACCTGCAAGTGGACCTATCTGGCGCACGAGCGGCGTTGGGACGAAAGCTACTTCCGCAGCGTCGGACTCGGCGTGTTGGCCGACGAGGCCTTTGCCAGGATCGGTCAGACCGTGGTCGACCCCGGAACGCCGCTGGGGGCCGGGCTGACGGCAGACGCCGCCGCTGCGCTTGGCCTGCGGATCGGAACGCCGGTCGCCACCGGCGTGATCGATGCCCACGCCGGAGGGATCGGCACCGTCGGCGCCGACGGTCGGGCCGAGGCTTGCCTGGCCTACGTCTTCGGCACCTCATCGTGCACGATGACCACGACCCGGCGACCGGTTTTCGTGCCCGGCGTCTGGGGGCCGTATTTCTCGGCGATGGTGCCGGATGCATGGCTGAACGAGGGTGGGCAGTCGGTCGCCGGCGCAGCGATCGAGCGTCTGCTGTCGATGCACCCCGCCGCACCCGACGCGCGGCGCCGTGCTCAAGACGAAGGCCAGTCGCTGCCGGAGATGCTTGCCGGGCTCGCGACGCAGGCCGCGGCAAGCCTATCGGACGCAGTCGCGCTGGTCGACGGGCTGCATGTCGTCCCGGAATTCCTCGGCAACCGTGCCCCGCTCGCCGATCCCCAGGCCAGAGCGGTGATCGCAGGCCTGGGCATGGACGACGACCTGGAAAGCTTGATTGCGCTCTACGTCGCAGGCCTGTGCGGCATCGGCTATGGTCTGCGCCAGATCATCGAAGCCCAGGCGGCTGCCGGCGCGCCGATCGAACGCGTGGTGATCAGTGGCGGAGCGGGGCGCAGCGACCTCGTGCGCCAGCTGCTCGCCGATGCGACCGGAAAGGCGGTGCTCGCGACCCGCGCGGAAGAACCCGTCATGCTCGGCGCTGCGATGCTCGGCGGTGTGGCCGGCCGTCTGTTCGACGGCGTGCATTCGGCGATGGCGAGCATGTCGCAGATCAGCAGGCGCTACGAGCCGGCTCCGGGCACCGTCGCGGCTTGTCACGAGGCGCGGTTTCGCGCCTTCAAGCAGTTGCAAGCGGTCGCGCGAGAAATTCGCTGAATCCGTCGCGACCAAGCCGCCTGGACGCCGGTGCGATTGGGGGGGCCCTGTGCCTTCTTCGCTCCCCGTGGTCCGGAGCCGTGTGAGCTTCCACCTCTACGTCAATCTGGACATCTTCAGCCACTTGGTCGTGGGTTGATTCATCGCTGATCGCCAGGGCGCAGACTTGGCCCAGCAACTCATTGTCGACACCGTGGTGCGCCACGACAGGGAGCCTGGCATGCTCACGCTGCACACCGACCGCGGGCCCAGCATGCGCT
>JAYVTD010000539.1:0-2266 GCA_043774765.1 Rhizobacter sp.
CTGAACCTGGGCAGCGCGACGGCCTGGATCGACGACGAGTTTCGCAAGCCGGCCTGACAGACCGCCCGCGCGCTTCAGCGAATGCTGCGGCCTTCGAGCTCCAGTGACGTCAGCCACAGCCGCACGTCGAACTCGAGCTGGTGGTACGCCGGCTCCATGTACGTGCACAGCGCATAGAACGGCTTGTCGTGCGCGCGCTCTTTCAAGTGCGCGAGTTCGTGCACGACGATCATCCGCAGGAACGGTGCCGGTGCCTCCTTGAACAGGCTGGCCACGCGAATCTCGCGCTTGGCCTTGAGCTTGTTGCCCTGCACCCGCGACACGCTGGTGTGCGTGCCGAGCGCGTTCTGGATGATGTGCAGCTTCTGGTCGTAGGCCACTTTCGAAAGTGGCTCGGCGTTGCGCAGGTACTGGCTCTTCAGCGCCGACACGTAGTCGTACAACGAGCGATCGGTGCGCACCTCGTGCACTTCGTCGTAGCGCTTGCGCAGGCTTTCGCCGAGGCGGCCTTCGTCGATCAGCCGGTACACGCTGTCGAGCAGCTCGGGTGCGTAACCCGACAGGTACTTCAGCTGCGCACTCACCGCATCACATGCCGCTGTAGTTCGGCCCACCGCCGCCTTCTGGCGTGACCCAGACGATGTTCTGCGTCGGGTCCTTGATGTCGCAGGTCTTGCAGTGCACGCAGTTCTGCGCGTTGATCTGCAACCGGTCGCTGTTGTCGGGGTTCTTCACATACTCGTATACGCCGGCTGGGCAGTAGCGGCTCTCAGGCCCGGCGTACTTCGCCAGGTTGATGTTCACCGGCACGCTCGCGTCCTTCAGCGTCAGGTGCGCAGGCTGGTGCTCGTTGTGGTTGGTGTTGCTGATGAACACGCTCGAGAGGCGGTCGAAGGTGAGCTTGCCGTCGGGCTTGGGGTAGGCGATCTGCGGGCACTCCGACGCAGGCTTGAGCTTGGCGTGGTCGGGCACGGTGTTGTGGATGGTCCAGGGCGGCGCCTTGAAACCGAGCTTGGGCAGCAGCCACAGCTCGATGCCGTTCATCATCGACGACAGGTACAAACCCTTTTTCATCCACTGCTTGGTGTTGCGCGAGGCGTCGAGCTCTTCGAACAGCCAGCTCTTGGCGAAGGCTTCGGGGTAGGCCGAGAGTTCGTCGTGCTGGCGGCCGTTGGTGACCGCAGCGAACGCCGCGTCGGCCGCCAGCATGCCGGTCTTGATGGCGGCGTGGCTGCCCTTGATGCGCGCGAAGTTCAGAAAGCCGGCGTCGCAACCGACCAGCGCGCCGCCGGGGAACACGGTCTTGGGCAGGCTCAACAAACCACCGCAGGTGATGGCACGCGCGCCGTAGCCGATGCGCTTCGCGCCTTCGAGAATCTTGCGCACCGAGGGGTGCGTCTTCCAGCGCTGCATTTCTTCGAACGGGCTCAACCACGGGTTGCTGTATTCCAGGCCGGTGATCAGGCCGAGCGTGACCTTGTTGTCTTCCAGGTGGTAGAGAAAAGCGCCGCCGTAGGTCTGGCTGTCCATCGGCCAGCCGAGCGAATGGATCACGTGGCCGGGTTTGGCTTGCGCCGGGTCGACTTCCCACAGTTCCTTGATGCCGATCGCGTAGGTCTGCGGGTCTTTGCCGGCGTCGAGCTTGAACTTTTCGATCAACTGTTTGCCGAGGTGGCCGCGCGCGCCCTCGGCGAAGATCGTGTACTTCGCGTGCAGTTCCATGCCGAGCTGGAACTCGCCGGTCGGTTCGCCGTCTTTGCCGACGCCGAGGTTGCCGGTGGCCACGCCCTTCACCGAACCGTCTTCGTTGTGGAGCACTTCGGCGGCCGCGAAGCCGGGGAAGATCTCGACGCCCAGCGCTTCGGCCTGCTGCCCGAGCCAGCGCACCAGGTTGCCCAGGCTGATGACGTAGTTGCCTTCGTTGTGCAGTGATTTCGGGATCAAGAACTGCGGCAAGTTGATGGCGCCGTTCTGAGTCAGGAACAGCATCTGGTCGCCGGTGACGGGCTGGTTCAGCGGTGCGCCGAGTTCCTTCCAGTTCGGCAGCAGTTCGGTCAGCGCACGCGGGTCCATGATCGCGCCGCTCAGGATGTGCGCGCCGGGCTCGGAACCCTTCTCGAGCACGACGACATTGACCTCCTTGCCTTGTTCGGCCGCGCGCTGCTTCAGCCGGATGGCGGTGGCCAGGCCGCCGGGGCCGGCACCGACCACGACCACGTCGTATTCCATGGCTTCGCGCGGGCCGTGTTGGGCGATGAGTTCTGCG
>JAYVTD010000540.1:0-3470 GCA_043774765.1 Rhizobacter sp.
CCACGCGCCCGGAACGGAGTGCCGCGATGAACACGCACAGCGCCGACGAAACCCGTGGCCTGTGGCTGGGCCTGCTCGGCGTGACCATCTTCGCGATGACGCTGCCGATGACGCGTCTGGCGGTCGGCCCCGCCAGCGACCCGCAACTCGCGCCCGCCTTCGTCACCGCTGGCCGCGCCGCGTTCGCCGGGCTGCTGAGCATGCTCTACCTGCGTTTCACCGGCGCGCCTGCGCTGCAGCGCCGGCACCTCGGCGCGCTGGTGCTGTGCGCGCTCGGCACCGTGGTCGGCTTTCCGCTGTTCCTGAGCCTGGCGCTGCGGCACGTGGACGCGATGCACGCGGCCGTCGTCACCGGCCTGATGCCGCTGGCCACGGCGGTGGCGGCCGCGTGGCACTTTCGGCAGCGCCCGTCGCTCGGCTTCTGGATCTGTGCTCTGCTCGGTTGCGCGATGGTGCTGGCCTTCGCGGCGTACCAGGGTGGCGGCAGCCTGTCGGCGGCCGACGGGTTGCTGCTGCTCGCGGTCTGCAGCACCGCGGTCGGTTATGTGGCCGGCGCCAGCGTGGCCAGCGAGTTGAAGGCCGAGCAGGTGATCTGCTGGGTGCTCGTGATCAGCCTGCCGTTCACGCTGCCGATCATGTTGTGGGTCTGGCCGGCGCAGCCGGTGCGCGCGAGTGCGTGGGGCGGCTTCGTCTACGTCACGCTATTTTCGATGTGGCTCGGCTTCTTCGCCTGGTACCGTGGCCTGGCGCTTGGTGGCGCCGTGCGTGTGAGCCAGGTGCAGCTGGTGCAGCCCTTTCTCGCGCTGCTCTTCGCCGTGCCGGTGCTCGGCGAGGAACTCCAAGCCACGACCGTTTTGTTTTCCCTGGCCGTGATCGCCGTCGTGTTCGTCGGCAAGAAGATGCCGGCGAACACCACTTCCTTGCAAAGGAACGCCTGATGAACCCGAGCCCCTGGAGGATGGCGCGCCGCACCGAGCGCATGAACCCGTCGGTGATCCGCGAGATCCTCAAGATCACCGAGAAGCCGGGCATCATTTCGCTCGCTGGCGGGCTGCCCTCGCCCGACAGCTTTCCGGTCGAGGCGATGCGCGAGGCCACCGCGCTGGTGCTGCGCGACGCACCGCGTGAAGCGCTGCAATACGCCGCCAGCGAAGGCTTCGCGCCGCTGCGCGAATGGGTCGCGGCGCACATGGCGGCGCAGGCTGTGCACGTCGACGCGTCGCAAGTGCTCATCACCACCGGCTCGCAGCAGGGGCTCGATCTGGTCGGCAAGGTGCTGATCGACGCTGGCAGCACGGTCGCGGTCGAGGCGCCCACTTACCTCGGCGCGCTGCAGGCGTTCGCGCCTTACGAGCCTGAGGTCGTGACCGTGCCGTGTGACGGCGACGGCCCGATCCCCGAGTCGCTGGGGGTCGCGCGCGGCGCGCGGTTTTTGTACCTGCTGCCCAACTTCCAGAACCCGAGCGGGCGCTGCATGAGCGAAGCGCGGCGAGCGCGGCTGAGCGCCGCGGCGCGCGAGCTGGCGCTGCCGATTGTCGAAGACAACCCGTATGGTGACCTGTGGTTCGACGCCGCGCCGCCCGCGCCGCTCGCCTCGCGCTGGAGCGAAGGCGGCGTCTACCTCGGCTCGTTCTCGAAGGTGCTCGCGCCCGGCCTTCGCCTGGGATACGTGATCGCCCCGCACGCGCTGATGCCCAAACTGTTGCAGGCCAAGCAGGCCGCCGACCTGCACACGCCGGGCTTCAACCAACGGGTGGTTTACGAAGTGATCCGCAACGGTTTTCTCGACCGCCACGTGCCGACCATCCGCGCCCGCTACAAGGCGCAGCGCGACGCGATGCGCGCCGCGCTCGAAACGCACATGCCCAAGGGTTGCCGCTGGGTCGTGCCGAGCGGCGGCATGTTCTTCTGGGTCGAGCTGCCCGAAGGCGTGGACGCCGCCGCGCTTCTGCCGAAGGCGGTGGCGCTCGGCATGGCCTACGTGCCGGGGGCAGCCTTCTTCGCCGAAGCGCCGCGCCTGAACACTCTGCGTTTGTCGTTCGTGACCGTGGCCGCGCCCGAGATCGAGCGCGGCGTGAAGCTGCTGGCGCAGGCCTTGAGCGAAGCATGAATTCGCGCCCGCTTCAAACGTTGACGGGCAGTTGCCACTGCCAGCGTGTGCGCTTCAGCATTGAAACCGACTTCCCCGAGCTGACCACCTGCGACTGCTCGATCTGCCGGCGCAAGAATGCGCTGATGGTGAAAGTGCACGAGTCGAAGTTCACGCTGCTGGCGGGGGCCGACGCGCTCACCGAGTATCAATTTCACACCCACATCGCGCGCCACTTTTTCTGCGCGAGCTGCGGCATCTACCCGTTCCATCGCAAGCGCGTGACGCCCGATTTTGTCGGCGTCAACGTGTATTGCTTCGACGGCTTCGACCCCGCCGGCATCCCGGTGCGCGCGACGCGTGGCGCCGAGATGGCCTGAGCCGCGCTTCTTCACGGAGTTTCCATGTCCTTCCAATTCACCCAGGTCGACGTGTTCAGCACCACGCCGCTCAAAGGCAACCCGCTCGCCGTGGTGCACGGCGCCGACGCGCTCAGTGACGCACAGATGCAGGCCTTCGCACGCTGGTCCAACCTGAGCGAAACCACGTTCCTGCTCAAGCCCACCGACCCGGCCGCCGACTACCGGGTGCGCATCTTCACGCCGCACCGCGAGCTGCCCTTTGCTGGCCACCCCACGCTCGGCAGCTGCCACGCGTGGCTGGAGGCGGGCGGCGTGTCGCGTGCCGACGCCGAGACCGTGCAGCAGTGCGCCGCTGGCCTGATCCGCATTCGCCGCAGCGGCGAGCGGCTCGCGTTCGCGGCGCCGCCGCGGCTGCGCACCGGGCCGCTCGAAGACGAGCTGCTGGCGCGCATCGCCAAGGCGCTGGCTCTGCCGCCCGAAGCCATCCTCGGCCACCAGTGGGTCGACAACGGCCCGGGCTGGGCTGCGATCCGCGTGCGTTCTGCCGAGGCCGTGTTGAGTCTGAGAATCGACTGGCCCGCGCTCGGTGGCATCAAGCTCGGCGTGGTCGGCCCGCATGCTGCGGGGCACGACGCGCAGTTCGAAGTGCGCGCGCTGATCGGCGAAGGCGCGGGCTACGAAGACCCGGTCACCGGCAGCCTGAACGCGAGCCTGGCGCAGTGGCTGATCGAAACCGGCGCGGCGCCCGAGGCCTACGTGGCCGCGCAGGGCACCTGTTTGCAGCGGGCCGGGCGTGTGCACATCAGCCGCGAAGCGGGCACGGTCTGGGTCGGCGGCGCCAGCGTGAGCTGCGTGCGCGGCGAGCTCGCGCTCTGAAGACTTGGCATCCATGACACTCGAACTCGACCACCTGGTGCTCGCCGCCCGCACGCTCGACGAGGGCGTGGCGTGGTGCGAAACAACGCTCGGTCTGCACCCCGAGGCCGGCGGCCAGCATGTGTTCATGGGCACGCACAACC
>JAYVTD010000541.1:0-2091 GCA_043774765.1 Rhizobacter sp.
GCCCTTGCGGAACGTGGTGCCGCTGAAGCGTGCGAGGCTCACGTTGACCAGCGTGTGCGCGCCGGTGCGTGCCACGAGCAGCGCCACGCCGAGCAGCAGACCGGCGGCCAGGCCTTCCCAGGACAACAGGCTGCCGATGAAGACGAACAGGAACACCGCGAGCACGTCGCCGAGCACCCCGAAGTTGCGCTGCGCGTGGCTCAGCATGATGCGGCGCTCGCGCGCCACCGCGCCGAACGCGAGCGCGGCCAGCAGCGGCGAGAGCTGCAGGCTCTGCGCGACGCCGGTCAGCAGCAGCACGCAGATCGCGAAGGTGACGGTGGTGCTCTGGCTGCTCGTCGCGAGCCGGTTCAACGCGGGTGCGATCACGCCGAACACCGCACCGACGAGCAGCGACAGCGCGATCACGTAGACGCTTTGGAACAAGGCCTTGCCCAGCTCGCCGCTGGTTTCCAGGTGCCAGTAGCCGACCACGAGCTTGAGCAGCAGCACCGCCAGCAGGCAGTTCAGCGCGCACAGGTGGAGCAGCCGCTCGGTCACCTGGCCGGCGCTGCGCAGCTCGTGCGTGACGCGCATCACGGCAGCCGGCGAAGTGGCCACGCACAGCGACGCGAGCACGAGCCGGTGGTCGATCGCGACGCCGAACAGCCCGGAGACCCAGAACACCGCACCGAAGGTCAGGCCAGCCTGACTGACGCCGGCGGCCAGCACCCACGGGTTGTGGCGAAACCAGCGCGGGTTGATGCGGTATCCGAGCTCGAACAAGGTGAGCGCGAGCGCCACGTTGGCCATGAATCCGAGCGACGCGTGCGACGCCACTTCGCGCAACAGGCCGATGCCGGCGAGCACCAGCCCGACCACGCCGTAGGCGCACACGCGCGGCAAGCGCGCGAAACGAAATGCCCATTCGCCCGCCAGCCAGGCGGTGAGCAGCATCACCGGCCAGGCCACGAGCGGGCCGAGCTGTTCCCAGCTCATCGGCTTTGCCTCCGTGTTTTCATCGAGGCAATCTACTTCGCCAGCCTGCAAGCGTCTGTAGGACTTGTGCGCAAAATGCAGCGCCTGGTCGCACGTGAAAACCAGCGGCTCGATAGACTGCAACACCACCCTGGGAGACCGCCATGAGCCCTGTCATCGACTACTTCTTCACCCCGCAGTCGCCGTGGGCTTACCTCGGTCACGCGCGTTTCGCCGCGATGGCCAAGGCCGCTGGCGCGCGTGTCAACGTGCTGCCGGTGAACCTGGGCGGCAAGGTGTTCCCGGTGTCGGGCGGCCTGCCGCTCGCACAACGTGCACCGCAGCGGCAGGCCTACCGGCTGGTCGAGCTGCAGCGCTTCAGCGAGCAGCTCGGCATTGCGCTCAACCTGCACCCGAAGTTCTTTCCGGTGGCCGACGCCACTGCCGCGCGGCTGATCATCGCCGTCGACCTGCACGACGGGGCCGACGCGGCGATGGCGTTCACCGGCGCCGTGATGCGCGCGGTCTGGGCCGAAGAGCGCAACATCGCCGACGAGCCGACACTCGCGGGCCTGCTCGCCACGCTCGGCCTGGCAGCGCAGCGTTTGGCCGACGCGCAATCACAGGCCGTGCATGCGCGCTACGAGGCCGACACCCAGCGCGCCATCGACGCCGGCGTTTTCGGCGCGCCGACCTATGTGGTCGACGGCGAGATGTTCTGGGGCCAGGACCGGCTCGACTTCGTGCAGCGGCGGCTGGCGCGCACTTGACGATGGGCGCGCCACACACGCTTCGGTGTTTCGTTCTCGCAGCGTTCGCCTTGTTCGTGGTGGTGGCCGGCGCTCGCGCCGAGCCTTACGCCGGCCCGCTGTTCGACACCCACCTGCACTACAACGAAGAGGCGGTCGGGCCCTACCCGCTGGCCGACGTGCTGGGCCGCATGCAGCGCAGCGGCGTGCGTGCGATCGTTGCCAACAGCCGGCCGAACGACGGCACACGCGCACTCGCGTCGGCCGTCGAACCCGCCCGCGCCGCCGGCGTGACCGTCGTGCCCTTCGTGCGCCTGTACCGCAACATGCCGACTACAGCGCCTGGTTCAAGGACGAGTCGATTCACACGATGGTGCTGCAGCAG
>JAYVTD010000542.1:0-7228 GCA_043774765.1 Rhizobacter sp.
GAAGAATTCATGGCCGTGAAACGTGCCAACAAGGCTCGCCTGGCAGCGCTGATCGAACGCAAGACCGGCGTGGTCGTGAACCCGGCAAGCCTGTTCGACGTGCAGGTCAAGCGCATCCACGAATACAAGCGCCAGTTGTTGAACGTATTGCACGTGGTGACGCGCTACCAGGCGATCCTGGCCAACCCGGGCGCCGACTGGGTTCCACGCACTGTGCTCTTCGCCGGCAAGGCCGCGTCGAGTTACGCCACCGCCAAGTCGATCATCCGGCTGATCCACGACGTGGGCGCGGTCATCAACACCGACCCGCGCGTCGGCGACAAGTTGAAGCTCGTGTTCATTCCGAACTACGGTGTTTCGGTGGCCGAGACCATCATGCCCGGCGCCGACCTGTCGGAGCAGATCTCCACGGCCGGCACCGAAGCCTCGGGCACCGGCAACATGAAACTCGCGCTCAACGGCGCATTGACGATCGGCACCGACGACGGTGCCAACATCGAGATCCGCCAGAACGTGGGCGACGACAACATCTTCATCTTCGGCCTGAAGACGCCCGAGGTGCTGGCGCTCAAACAAGGCGGCTACCAGCCGATGCGCTACTACGAGAGCACGCCGCCGCTCAAGGCGGTGCTCGACGCGATCGCCGGTGGCGCGTTCTCAATCGAAGAGCCGGGACGTTACCGCGGCCTGGTCGATTCGCTGCTGTGGGGCGGCGACCACTACCTGCTGCTGGCCGACTACGCGAGCTACGTGGCCACGCAGTCGCGTGTCGACGAGCTGTACCGGCAGCCGGCGGCGTGGGCGCAGCGCGCGATCGCCAACGTGGCCGGCATGGGCGTGTTTTCTTCCGACCGCACGATCGGCGAGTACGCGAGCCAGATCTGGGGCATCGAAGCCGAGCGCCGCTGAACCGATGCCTGTTCCGATGCCTGTTCAGAGCTTGAAACGAACCGAAGCTGGCGCCGCCGCAGCGCTGCATATCGAACCAGGCCGTGCCTGGCCGATCGGCACGCACTGGAACGGCCTGGGCGTCAACTTCGCGGTGTTTTCGGCGCACGCCCAGGCCATCGACCTGTGCCTGTTCGACGAGACCGGCACGCTGGAAGTCGCGCGCCTGCGCCTGCCCGTGCACACCGGCAACGTCTGGCACGGCTTCGTCGCCGGCGCGAAGCCCGGGCTGGTCTACGGGCTGCGCGCCCACGGCCCGTGGCGCCCCGACAAGGGCCACCGCTTCAACCCGCACAAGCTGCTGCTAGACCCGTATGCGCGCGAGATCGTCGGCCACTTCGAATGGGCCGACGAACACTTCGCCGCTGACCGTGTGCACCCGCGCCAGATGGACATGCGCGACAACGGCGCAGCCGCACTGAAGGCACGTGTCGTGCACGACAGCTTCGACTGGGGCGACGACAGCGCACCGCACACCGCGCTGGCCGACACGGTCGTCTACGAGTTGCACGTCAAGGGCTTTTCGAAGTTGAACCCGGCCGTTCCGCCCGAGCTGCGCGGCACCTACGCCGGGCTCGGACACGAGGCGTCGACCGCGCACCTGAAACGCCTCGGCGTCACCGCGCTCAGCGTATTGCCGGTGCACCACCACATCGACGAAGAGCGGCTCGCGAAGACGGGCCTCACGAATTACTGGGGCTACAACACGATCGGTTATTTCAGCCCCGACCCGCGCTTCGGCTCAGTCGGCAATGGCGCGGCGCTGCGTGACGAGTTCCGCCACATGGTCAAGTCGCTGCACAAGGCCGGCATCGAGGTGTTGCTCGACGTGGTCTACAACCACACGGCCGAAAGTGACAGCACCGGCCCCAGCATCAGCTTCCAGGGTCTGGACAACGCCAGCTACTACCGCCTGCAGCCGGGCGCCCCGCTGGCCCACGAGAACCACACCGGCTGCGGCAACACGGTCGACATCCGCCAGCCGCGTGTGCTGCAGCTCGTGATGGACAGCCTGCGGTACTGGGTCACCGAGATGCACGTCGATGGTTTTCGCTTCGATCTGGCCACCACGCTTGGCCGCGGTGACCACGGCTTCGAGCGCAACGCCGCGTTCTTCACCGCGGTGGCGCAAGACCCGGTGCTCTCGCGCGTGAAGATGATCGCCGAGCCCTGGGACATCGGCCCCGGCGGTTACCAGGTCGGCGGTTTCCCGAACGGCTGGCCCGAGTGGAACGACAAGTTCCGTGACCTGATGCGCAGCTTCTGGCTGCGCCACCCGGCCACGCGCGGCGGTTTCGCGCAGCGGCTGTGTGCCTCGTCGGATGTGTACCAGCCGCGCGACCGTGCGCCAGCCGAGTCGGTCAACTACGTGATCTCGCACGACGGCTTCACGCTGCGCGACCTGGTGACCTACCGCGACAAACGCAATCTCGCCAACCTGGAGCGCAACCGCGACGGCACCGGCAACAACCTCGGCTTCAATTGCGGCGCCGAAGGCGAGAGCGACGACCCGCAGGTCAACATGCTGCGCGCGCGTTTGCAGCGCGCCCTGCTCGCCACCACGCTGTTGTCGCAAGGCACACCGATGCTCTGCGCCGGCGACGAACTCGGCCACACGCAGGGTGGCAACAACAACCCCTACTGCCACGACAGCGAAGTCACCTGGATCGACTGGTCGCGTGCCGATGCCGACCTGATCGAGTTCACGCGCAGCGTGATCGCGTTACGGCGCTTCGCCCAGCCCTTTGGCAACCGCTGGTACAGCGGCCTCACCGACCCGCGCGGCCTGCACGACCTGGCCTGGCTCGGTGGTGACGGCCAGCCCTTGCACGGCGAAGCCTGGAACGGCGCGGCGAGCCGGGTGCTCGGTTGCCTGATCGGCGAACCCGGCCGCGCCCGCGCGCCGCTGTTGCTGCTGGTGAACGCCGACGCCCACGATCACGACTTCCCGGTGCCGTCGGGCGTGTGGGAAGTGCTGCTCGACACCACCCAGCCGCGTGGCGCCGGCGCTTGGCACGGCCAGGGCGGCGTGAACATCACGCTCAAGGCGAGCAGCCTGCAGTTGCTCGCCGTCGCCGGCTCCGGCATCCGGCTCTGAAGCTGCAGACGATGCGATTCCCCCGTGCCAGCGGTGTGTTGTTGCACCCCACGTCCCTGCCCGGCCCGCACGGCTGCGGCGATTTCGGGCCGGCTGCCTACCACTTTGTCGACTGGCTGGTGAGTGCCGGGCAGACGCTCTGGCAGATCCTGCCGCTGGGTGGCATCGGCCCGGGCAACTCGCCCTACATGAGCAGCTCGGCGTTCGCCGGCAACGTGTTGCTGATCGACTTGGGCGAGCTGCAGCAACGCGGTTGGCTGGGCAGCGACGACCTGCACACGAATGCGGGCTTTACCGACACGCGGGTGAACTACGGCGCGGTGATTCCGTTCCGCATGCAGCGGCTGTCGCGCGCTGCCGCCGTCTTCGCACAAACGGCGACCGACGCCGAACGCGAAGACCTCGCCGGTTTTCGCGCCGCCCAAGCCAGCTGGCTGGGCGACTACGCGCTCTTCATGGCGTTGTGCGAAGCGCACGGCTCGGGCGACTGGTGCGCCTGGCCGGAAGCGCTGGCGCAACGCGATCCGGCCGCGCTCGCCGAAGCGCGTGCCCTGCATGCCGAACGCATCGCGTTCTGGGCTTTCTGCCAGTGGTGCTTCTTTCGTCAGTGGTCGGCGCTGAAGGCCTACACCAACCAGCGGGGCATCGAGATCATCGGCGACGCCCCGATCTTCATCAATCACCAGAGTGCCGAAGTGTGGGCGCGGCAAGACCTGTTCGAGCTCGACGCTTCAGGCCGCCCCACGGTCGTCGCCGGCGTTCCGCCCGACGCCTTCAGCGACGCCGGCCAGCACTGGGGCACCCCGCTGTACCGCTGGAGCGCGCACAAGGCCGAAGCCTTCGCGTGGTGGGTCGAGCGCATCCGCCACACCTTCGAGCTCGTGGACATCGTGCGCATCGACCATTTCCGCGGTTTCGCGGCGTACTGGGAGATCAAGGCGACCGAGCCCACCGCGATCAACGGCCGCTGGGTCAACGGCCCCGGCGCGGCGCTGTTCAAGGCGATTGCCCGCGACCTCGGGCCGCTGCCCATCATTGCCGAAGACCTCGGTGTCATCACGCCCGACGTGGTGGCGCTGCGCAAGCGCTTCAAATTCCCCGGCATGCGAATCCTGCAGTTCGCGTTCGGCGCTGGCAGCGACAACCTGTACCTGCCGCACAACCACGAGCCCGATGCGGCCGTCTACACCGGCACGCACGACAACAACACGACGCAGGGCTGGTGGCACGGCGCGTCGTACGCCGAGCAGCAACACGTGCTGGCCTACCTCGGACTCGACGGCCAGCACGACGCCGCAGCACAGATTCACTGGCACCTGATACGTGCCGCTTGCGCGAGCGTGGCCGACACGGCCGTGCACCCGATGCAGGACGTGCTGGGCCTGGGGCACGAACAGCGCATGAACTTCCCTGGCCAGGGCGAAGGCTGGTGGGCCTGGCGCTTCAGCTGGTGGCAGGTGGTGCCGGAGCAGGCGCAGCGGCTGGCAGAGATGTGCCGGCTCTATCGGCGCGACGGCA
Organism: Rhizobacter sp.; assembly: GCA_043774765.1. GTDB lineage: Bacteria > Pseudomonadota > Gammaproteobacteria > Burkholderiales > Burkholderiaceae_C > LMDS01. The sequence continues at coordinate 4,565 of JAYVTD010000542.1, forward strand.
CGCCGATCGCGTGACCCGCTGAGCAGAGGCTACGCGAGGGTTTCCACAAACTGCTCGCGTGTCTGCGGGTGCCCTGCGAGTGCTCGCCGCAACGCGGGCAGGCGCGCTTGCACGAGCTTCTTCATGTCGGCGGGCACTTCATCGAAAGAGTCAGACAGGTCTTCGTCCTGCAACTCCACCAGAACCGCTGCGAGTGTGGCGGCCTGCATGAGGTCTTTGTCGGCCTTTTCAGGGAAGCTCCTGCGGGCTGCGCTGGAGTACAGCTTGTGCCAGACAAACCTCTGTGCACTGGGCAGCATGACAGGGACGCAGTGCCCGCCTGCAAGCACGGCCGCCTTCTGCGGCTGTTCGAGCAGGTAGGCATAGAACGGCATCGTCTGCGCGTGCCACATCAGCTGCGGGACCGGCACCGAACGGCCCAGCTTCGCGCCATCGGTCAGCAGGTCCACGCGCAGACCGTCGGCACCTTGCAGTTTGACCGACGTGGGTGGCTCGCTGCTCGGCATGCCGGGCACAGGAACGAAGCCGAGCTGGGTGGCTTGCACGATCTCGAGGAACGACTCTGGCGCACCGAGCTTCAGGTGTTGGCGTGCGGCAAGGTCGATGTCCTGGGTGCGGGCAGAAACTGCGGTCACGCCGAATTCGTTGAGCCAGCACATGTAGGCGAGCGTGCCGACCAGCGTCAAGCCTGCGTCGAGCACCTGCTTGTTGTGAAGCTCGACCATGACACTGGCGACGCCTTTGTCGGCCACCTGAAATTCGAGCTTGCGCAGGGTCTTGACCTGGGTAGCCGCCCACTGTGCGAACTCGACCCGGTGCCGGGCTTCGTCCAGAGCCTGGGTGTCGCCGTCCTTGCAGACGAATTGCTCGGTCTTCTTGCCGGGCAGCGGGTAGTAGACGCGGTACCAATAGGGGTAGCCGGTTCCGTCGCGCTGGATGAGCGTGCCCGGTGTGCCGGGCAGCAGCTGGCCGGCCGCTTCAACGCGTTCTTTCAGCTCGGCGTACTGCGTGCGGTAGGCCAGCTCCTTGAGGCGGTATCGAAGGTCGGAAAGTATTGCCACAGCGATTACCCAATAAAAAAACATTTTAGGTGGTAATCACAGCAGCGCACATGAGCGCAGCGGCAGCACAAAAGAAAAGGGGCGCCCGAAGGCGCCCCGCTTCAGGTGGCGAAGCCCCCTGTTACCGAACCACGGCGATCTGGTCGCGCTTATCACCCTTGTAGGTGTACAGCGTCAGCGCGCCGTTCTTCACGTCGCCCTTCTCGTCGAACGAGATCACGCCGGTCACGCCCTTGTAGCCTTCGGTCTTGGCCAGCACGGGCAGGTAGACCTTCGGGTCGGCCGAGCCGGCCTTGACCATCGCGGCGACCATCACGTTGAGTGCGTCGTACACGTAGGGCGAGTACACCTGCACGTCGATGCCGAACTTCTTCTTGTAGTCGGCGTAGAACTTGTCCATGCCGGCCTTCTGGGTGCCTTCGACACCACCGGCTTCGGCGCAGACCACCTGGCCATCGGCCATCGCGCCAGCGGCCAGCTTGGGCAGTTCGCCCGAGCAGATGCCGTCGCCGCCCATGAACTTGGCGGTGATGCCGAGCTGCTTCATCTGGCGGATCATCGGGCCGGCCACGGCGTCCATGCCGCCGAAGAAGATCACGTCGGGCTTGGCGGCCTTGATGGCAGTCAGGATGGCAGTGAAGTCGGTTGCCTTGTCGGTCGTGAACTGGGTCGCGGCGATCGCGCCACCCGACGCCTTGACGGCCTTGGTGAACTCTTCAGCCACGCCCTGGCCGTAGGCCGTTCGGTCGTCGATCACGGCGATCGACTTGCCCTTGAGTTCCTTGACCGCGTAACGGCCCAGGGTGCCACCGAGGTGCACGTCATCGGCCACCACGCGGAACGTGGTCTTGTAACCTTGACGGGTGAACTTCGGGTTCGTGGCCGAGGGCGAAATCTGCGGAATGCCGGCGTCGCTGTAGATCTTTGACGCAGGGATCGAAGTGCCCGAGTTCAGGTGGCCGATCACGCCGTTGACCTTGGAGTCAGCCAGCTTCTGCGCCACAGCGGTGCCTTGTTTCGGATCGCCCGCGTCGTCTTCGGCGACGAGTTCGAACTTGACCTTCTTGCCGCCGATCGTGGTGCCCTTGGCGTTCAACTCGTCGATGGCCATGCGGGCACCGTTTTCGTTGTCCTTGCCGAGGTGGGCGATGCCACCGCTGGTGGGAGCCACCGAGCCGATCTTGACGACCATGTCCTGCGCATAAGCGCTGGTGCCGAGCATCACCACGGCTGCGGCAACGATCGTATTGAGTCTGACTTGCATGCAATAACCTCCGGATAGGAATAGTCGAAGAAGAAGATTGAACGGTTGAAGTTTGTCAACGCGCGAGACGATACCGCAAAAAAGAACTGCCTCTCCATAGTGAATCCACGGGTCGCGTGGCAGGCCCGGTTCAGGGTTTCCACGGGCACGAACTTCAAAACAGAGTTGCGGTTCGCCGCGTCGGCCCTCGCTCGTTTGGAGCTTCGGTCGCCGCAGGTCAACCCACAACGCGTGAGCTAACGACCGCGATGACGCGCCATTTCCTGAGCGACGGCGCGGGCCACGATCTCACGCAAGGTCGATGCCAGCTCGCCCCGGGCGTCGCGCACCAGGCTGTCG
>JAYVTD010000543.1:0-2202 GCA_043774765.1 Rhizobacter sp.
AGTGCCGCAGCACGTGAGGCGAGCACGGCTTGACGATGCCGGCTCGGCGCGCCGCTCCCGACACGGCCTTTTGCACCGAGGCTTCGTTCAGGTGATGCCGCCGCTGCACCCCCGTGCGCGGGTCCACAGAGAGCGCAGCACTTGGAAACACCCACTGCCAACCCCAGGCGCGCGGCGCCCAAGGAAACTTCACGCCCAGCGCGTCCGGCAACCAGACCTCGCCGAACCCTTCGGCCAGGTCGCGGTCGTGGCGCACCTTGGCGCGGGCGATCTGGTCCTGCAGCGGCAGCATCAGGTTCTCAGGCAGCACGGTCACTCGGTCCTTGCCACCCTTGCCGTCGCGCACGGCGTTGGTGCACGGAGGCATGGCGGACGAGGGCTGGCCTTCGGCACCAGCGGCTTACGCCGGTGTCGCCGAACGGCGGACGGAGTTGGGCCTTGCGGCATCGAGCATGCGATTGAGAACAGCGGCGCCGACCACGGCTTCGATGCGCCGTGCGGCATCGCCGCGGGAGCGCAGCCGCTCGCCGATGAGCCCCTTGTAGCGGCCCATCGCGGTCTCGACCAACGCGCGTTTGCCGTACCCGGTGACCTCCTGCCAACCGAGTCGGCCCAGCGAGGCGATCGTCAACAAGTGGGTATCGCGCGGCGCCGGGTCGGTCTCGAATCCGGCACTCGGCACAGCGTTCTCTTGCGGCGGAATCACCACCGCGATCGCGGCGTCGTGAGTGGCGATCGTCTGATAGGTGGGCTCGCCGTCGTAGGCGCCGTCGGCCATGACCTGCTCGATCGGAGATTCGATCTGTTCAAGCAGCGGGCCCACCTGGGATTCATCACTGACGTCCTGATCCGTCAATGTGACGGCCACGATCTGCCCGCTGCGGGCGTCCACGCCGAGGTGCAGCTTGCGCCACTTCCGCCTCGAGCGACCGTGCTTTTCCGCCTGCCACTGGCCGGCGCCGTACACCTTCAATCCGGTGCTGTCGATCAAGACGTGCAGCGGCCCGCGGGTGATCGATTCCAGTCGCGCCGCCCGTCGGCTGACGGTCGTGTGATCCGGAACGGCGAGCTCACAGCCCAGTAGTTCCACCACCGACAACATCAACCCTTCGGCTTGGCGCAGCGCCAGCTTGAACGCCGCTCGCAGCATCAGGCAGGTCTGGAGCGCGCTGTCGGAATGGGTGGCCTGACCGCCCGGGGTCGCTCGGCGGGTCGCCGCCCACGCGGCAATCGCCTCGTCGGTGATCCACAGCGTCAGGCTACCGCGTCTGCGCAGCCCGCCTTCGTACTCGGCCCAGTTCGTCACCGCGTGCCGCATCTTGGGGATGTGGTGTCGGCCGTTGGCGTTCTTCTTGTGGGGCATGGGGGCTGGGCTGGAGGGACAATCTGGGGAGCCCATCCTACTTGCCCGCCGCCGGCATCCGTGCACCAACGCCCCTTCGAATCGTCCTCTGCTGTATTTGCTCGTAAACCGCGCGCACATCCTGCGGGCACTGGGCCGCTACGAGGAAGCCATGGCGGCCTACCAGCTGGCTGTCGGGGTGGCCCGCCAGCAGGGCTCACATGCCGCCACCGTGAGCACCTTGCTCGGCCTTGCCGGGGTTGCGCGCGAGCGCGGCGATCTGGTCACGGCCGAGCGCAACTTCGCCGAGGCCCGAGGTGTCGCCGAGACCCGCCTGGCACCCGGCGCCGCAGTGGCCTGGCGGCTTGCGGTCGAACGCGGGTTCCTCGACCTCGCACAGGTGAATCCGGCACCGGCGTTTGCATCGTTCGACAGCGCACTCCGAGGTTCGATCCCGCTGGGAGGAAAGGTGACAGCGCTCATCGGACGCGCCACCAGCGAGCTTGCGCAAGGCAAGGCGGATGCCGCACTCGAAGACGCGCGAAGTGCCCTTGCCATCGCTGAATCGCTTCAGGGCGCGAAGCAGTACTCGGTTCGAACCGGTGGCGCCTGGCTCGAACTCGCACTGGTTCTGCAGGCGCGCGGGGACGTTGCCGGCGCTACCAACGCAACCCGTACGGCGGTGGAGCATCTGTCGCACACCGTCGACACCGGGCAGGTGCAGTTCGTGGCAGCGCGCGACCTGCAACGGCGTTTGCAGTCGCACTCGGTGCCGCACAGCTAAGCCTGTTGGCGGCGATGATCTTCAGCTCGACGCCCGTGTCTGGGCGGTGGCGGAGGTCGATCTCAAGAATGTACCG
>JAYVTD010000544.1:0-6220 GCA_043774765.1 Rhizobacter sp.
CGGCGCGATGGAGTACACCATCGTCGTCGCCGCGACCGCCGCTGAAAGCGCCGCGATGCAGTACGTGTCGGCCTACTCCGGCTGCACGATGGGCGAGTACTTCCGCGACCGTGGCGAAGACGCGCTGATCGTGTACGACGACCTGTCCAAACAAGCCGTGGCCTATCGCCAGGTCTCGCTGCTGCTGCGCCGCCCGCCGGGCCGCGAAGCCTACCCCGGCGACGTGTTCTATCTGCACAGCCGCCTGCTGGAGCGTGCCGCGCGCGTGAACGCCGACTACGTCGAAGCCTTCACCAAGGGCGAAGTCAAGGGCAAGACAGGTTCGCTGACGGCGCTGCCGATCATCGAAACGCAAGCCGGTGACGTATCGGCCTTTGTGCCGACCAACGTGATTTCGATCACCGACGGCCAGATCTTCCTGGAAACCTCGTTGTTCAACGCTGGCATCCGCCCCGCGATCAACGCCGGTATCTCGGTGTCGCGTGTCGGTTCTGCGGCGCAGACCAAGATCATCAAGGGCCAGTCGGGCGGCATCCGTACCGACCTGGCGCAGTACCGCGAGCTGGCCGCGTTCGCGCAGTTCGCTTCCGACCTCGACGAAGCCACCCGCAAGCAGCTCGACCGCGGCGCGCGCGTGACCGAACTGCTGAAGCAGAACCAGTACTCGCCGCAGTCGATCAGCCTGATGGGCGCGACGCTGTTCGCCGTGAACAAGGGCTTCATGGACGACGTCGACGTGAAGAAGATTCTCGCGTTCGAGCACGGCCTGCACACGCACCTGAAGACCAGCCACGCCGGCCTGATGAAGAAGATCGAGGACACCAAGGCGATCGACAAGGACGGCGAGACCGAGCTGTCGGGCGCGATCATCGCGTTCAAGAAGTCCTTCTCCTGAAATGACAGCCCCCACGTCACTTCGTTCCTGCCCCCCGAGGGGGCGCGCGGCCGCCAAAGGGCCACGCAGTGGGCCTCTTCGTGGCCCTTGGCGGCCCGGCGGCGGCCGCTTGACGACGCAATAGGAGATTCGTCATGGCAGCTGGTAAAGAGATACGCGGCAAGATCAAGAGCTTCGAGAACACGAAGAAGATCACCAAGGCCATGGAAATGGTCTCGGTCGCGAAGATGCGCAAAGCGCAGGAGCGCATGCGCGCGGCGCGCCCTTACGCCGAGAAGATTCGCGGCCTGGCTGCGAACCTGTCGCAGGCAACGCCCGAGTACAAACATCCGTTCATGGTGTCGCACGACGACGCCAAGACCGTCGGCTTCATCCTCGTCACGACCGATAAAGGCTTGTGCGGCGGCCTCAACACCAACGTGTTGCGCGCCGTCACCAACAAGCTGAAAGAAGTCGATGCGCAAGGCCGCAAGAGCCAGGCGGTGGCGATCGGCAACAAGGGCTACGGCTTCCTGAACCGCATCGGCGCGCAGGTGGTGTCGCACGCCACCCACCTTGGTGACAAGCCCACGCTCGACAAACTGATCGGCCCGGTCAAGGTGCTGCTCGACGCCTATGCCGAGGGCAAGCTCGCGGCCGTGTACCTGTGCTACACGCGTTTCATCAACACGATCAAGCAGGAGCCGGTGGTGCACCAGCTGCTGCCGCTGTCGGCCGAGACGATGAGCGCCGAAGCCGCCCAAGATGGCGCGCAGCACGGCTGGGACTACCTCTACGAGCCCGACGCGCCGAGCGTGATCAACGAACTGCTGGTGCGTTACACCGAAGCGCTGGTCTACCAGGCGCTGGCCGAGAACATGGCCTCGGAGCATTCGGCGCGCATGGTCGCGATGAAGGCGGCAACCGACAACGCGGGCAACCTGATCGGCGAACTGAAGCTGATCTACAACCGCACACGCCAGGCGGCGATCACCAAAGAACTGTCTGAAATTGTGGCGGGAGCGGCCGCCGTTTAGGCGGACGGTTCTGACGCAATTCGGTGAAGGCTAACGTGAACGAAGTGAACGTTAAGCGAGCGCAAGCGAGCGGCCGCAACCAAATCGTGGCCGTTGCGGCCGCGGTCTAAACAAACAAGATTCGCGAATCCAAAGATTGAAGAGAAGGAAAAATCATGGCTGACGGCAAAATTGTTCAGTGCATCGGTGCGGTGGTGGACGTCGAGTTCCCCCGCAACGCCATGCCCAAGATCTACGACGCACTGAAACTGGAAGGTGGCGAGCTCACGCTCGAAGTCCAGCAGCAGCTCGGCGACGGCGTGGTGCGCACGATTGCGCTCGGATCAAGCGACGGCCTGCGCCGCGGCCTGATGGTGTCGAACACCGACAAGCCGATCATGGTGCCGGTCGGTCGCGCCACACTCGGCCGCATCATGGACGTGCTCGGTCGCCCGATTGACGAGCGCGGCCCGGTCGCGCAAGACCTGACGATGTCGATCCACCGCAAGCCGCCGTCGTACGACGAATTGAGCCCGTCGCAAGACCTGCTCGAGACCGGCATCAAGGTGATCGACCTGGTGTGCCCGTTCGCCAAGGGCGGCAAGGTCGGCCTGTTCGGCGGCGCCGGTGTGGGCAAGACCGTGAACATGATGGAGCTCATCAACAACATCGCGAAGGCACACAGCGGCCTGTCGGTGTTTGCCGGCGTGGGCGAGCGAACCCGCGAGGGCAACGACTTCTATCACGAGATGTCGGACTCGGGCGTCGTGAACCTCGAGAACCTGCCCGAGTCGAAGGTCGCGATGGTCTATGGCCAGATGAACGAACCCCCGGGCAACCGCCTGCGCGTGGCGCTCACCGGCCTCACGATCGCCGAGTCGTTCCGCGACGAAGGCAAGGACGTTCTCTTCTTCGTCGACAACATCTACCGCTACACGCTGGCCGGCACCGAAGTGTCGGCACTGCTCGGCCGCATGCCTTCGGCCGTGGGTTACCAGCCGACGCTGGCTGAAGAAATGGGCCGTCTGCAAGAGCGCATCACCTCGACCAAGGTCGGTTCGATCACGTCGATCCAGGCCGTGTACGTGCCTGCGGACGACCTGACCGACCCGTCGCCTGCCACGACCTTCGCCCACCTCGACTCGACCGTCGTGCTCTCGCGTGACATCGCGTCGCTCGGCATCTACCCAGCCGTGGACCCGCTCGACTCGACCTCGCGTCAGCTCGACCCGAACGTCGTCGGCGAAGACCACTACAACACCGCCCGTGCGGTGCAGGGCACGCTGCAGCGCTACAAGGAGCTGCGCGACATCATCGCCGTGCTCGGCATGGACGAGCTCTCGCCGGAAGACAAGCTGGCCGTGGCGCGCGCCCGCAAGATCCAGCGTTTCCTGAGCCAGCCCTTCCACGTGGCCGAAGTCTTCACCGGCTCGCCGGGCAAGTACGTGCCGCTGAAAGAAACCATCCGCGGCTTCAAGATGATCGTGGCCGGCGAGTGCGACAGCCTGCCCGAGCAAGCCTTCTACATGGTCGGAACTATCGACGAGGCCTTCGAAAAGGCCAAGAAGATCAACTGAGCGGCGCAAGCGGGCCGGGGGCGTCGATGCAGTGCTCGCCGTACTTTCGTACGGCCGTGCGCTGCGCCTAGCCCGCGACCCGATTGTTTGCTCAGACAGCACAAGGACGAAAAAACATGGCAACCCTGCACGTAGACGTCGTCTCCGCCGAAGAAAGCATTTTCTCCGGCGAGGCCAAGTTCGTGGCGCTGCCGGGTGAGAGCGGCGAGCTCGGCATCCTGCCGCGCCACACGCCGCTGATCACCCGCATCAAGCCCGGCGCGGTGCGCATCCAGCGCGCCGACAACGGTGAAGAAGAGTTCGTGTTCGTGGCCGGTGGCATTCTCGAAGTGCAGCCGGGCCGCGTGACCGTGCTCGCCGACACCGCGATCCGCGGCCACGACCTCGACGAGGCCAAGGCGAGCGAAGCCAAGCGCCTGGCCGAAGACGCGATGAAAAACGCCAAGAGCGACATCGACTTCGCGAAAGCGCAAGGCGAGTTCGCAGCGATGGCCGCGCAAATCGCGGCGATCCGCAAGTTCCGCGGCAAGTGAGCCATGCAGCCTTGTGCTGCAACGCTTTAAAAAACCCCGCCCGGCAGCCATGCCCGGCGGGTTTTTTCATGGGCTGCCGAGCAGCCGCAACGCGGCGCCCACTATCGACGCCGCGTCAACCTCGAAATGGGCGCGCAGCGCCGCCCGCGTGTCGCTGCGCCCGAAGCCGTCGGTGCCGAGTGTGACGCAGCGCCGGCCTGAGGGCAGGAATGCGCGGATCTGCTCCGGCACGGCGCGCACATAGTCGGTCGCGATGACGATCGGGCCTTCGGTCGGTGCGAGTTGTGCCGTGACCCACGCGGTGCCCGGCTCGGTGTCGCCATGGCGCCAGCGGCGTTCGCAAGCGACGCCTTCGCGTGCGAGTTCGCTGAAGCTCGTCACGCTCCACACGTCGGCGGCCACGCCGTGCAATGCGGCGAGGATGTCGGCTGCCTTGATCACTTCGCCGAGGATCGCGCCGGCCCCAAGCAACTGCACGCGCTGCTTCGACACGACCGCCGTGGCGCGAAACCGGTACAGCCCGCGTATCACGCCCGCATGGGCCGCGGCCGGCAACGACGGCTGGGCGACGTTCTCGTTCATCGCCGTCACGTAGTAAAAAACGTCACGCTGCTCGACCAGCATCTCGCGCATGCCGTGGTCGACGATCACTGCGAGTTCGCCGGCGAAGGCCGGGTCGTAGGCCTTGCAGTTCGGCACGGTCGCGGCGATCAGGTGGCTGGTGCCGTCCTGGTGTTGCAGGCCTTCGCCGCCGAGCGTGGTGCGGCCGGCCGTCGCGCCGATCAGGAAACCGCGGGCCCGCTGGTCGGCGGCGGCCCAGATCAGGTCGCCGACACGCTGGAAGCCGAACATGCTGTAGTAGATATAAAAAGGCAGCGTCGCCAGGCCGTGCGTGGAATACGCCGTGGCCGCCGCCGTCCACGACGACAGCGCGCCGGCCTCGGTGATGCCTTCTTCGAGAATCTGGCCGCTCTTGTCTTCGCGGTAGGACAGGATCGAGCCCGAGTCTTCGGGCTGGTAGAGCTGGCCGAAGGGCGCATAGATGCCGACCTGCCGGAACAGGCTCGCCATGCCGAAGGTGCGCGCTTCGTCGGCCACGATCGGCACCACACGCGGCCCCAGCACCGGGTCTTTCAGCAGGTTGCCGAGCACACGCACGAAGGCCATCGTGGTGCTCATCTCCTTGCCGTCGGCGTTCAGCGCGAAGGCGCTGCTCGTCTCCAGCGCCGGCACCGCCAGAGGCGGGCAGGCGCTGTGCCGTGCCGGCAGAAAGCCGCCGAGCGCGTGGCGCCGGCTGTGCAGATACTTCATCTCGGCGCTGTCAGGCGCCGGTTTGTAGAACGCCAGGTTCTGCGTGTCGGCGTCGCTGATCGGCAACGCAAAACGGTCGCGGAACGCGAACAGCTCGGCGCTGTCGAGCTTCTTCGCCTGGTGCGTGGTCATGCGGCCTTGCGCCGTACCGCCCATGGCGTAGCCCTTCATGGTCTTGGCCAGCACCACGGTCGGCTGGCCGGTGTGGCCCGCAGCGGCAGCGAACGCGGCGTGGATCTTCACCGCGTCGTGGCCACCGCGGCGCAGCCGGTCGATGTCTTCGTCGCGCAGGTCGGCCACGAGCGCCTGCAACTCCGGGTTCTGGCCGAAGAAGACCTCGCGGTTGAAGGCGCCGTCTTTCGCCGACAGGGTCTGGAACTGGCCGTCGACGGTGTTCGCGAAAGCGCGCATCAGCGCGTGGCCGTGGTCGCGCGCGAACAGCACGTCCCAGTCTGAACTCCACAGGCACTTGACCACGTGCCAGCCCGCGCCCGCGAACAGCGACTCGAGCTCGTCGACGATGCGGCCGTTGCCACGCACCGGGCCGTCGAGCCGCTGCAGGTTGCAGTTGATGACGAAGGTGCAGTTGTCGAGCCGCTCGCGCGCCGCCAGCGAGAGCGCGGCGATCGATTCCGGTTCGTCCATCTCGCCGTCGCCGAAGAAGCCCCAGACGCGGCGCTGCGGCTGGCCGGCGCTGCCGCCCGAGTCGAGCAGGCCGCGGTGCTGCAGGTAGCGCATGAAGCGCGCCTGGTAGATCGCATTGATCGGGCCGATACCCATCGAGCCGGTCGGGAACTGCCAGAAGTCGGGCATCAGCTGCGGGTGCGGGTACGAGCTCAGGCCGCGTGCGCCACGAGCCGGGGCGCTGAGTTCCTGGCGGTAGTGCGCGAGGTCGTTGGCCGACAGTCG
>JAYVTD010000545.1:0-2083 GCA_043774765.1 Rhizobacter sp.
GTGCCGCTCGTCACCATCGACGGCGAAGACGCACGCGACTTCGACGACGCGGTGTACTGCGAGCCGGCCTCTATTGGCAAAAGCGTCGGCCGCGTGAAAGCCAACAACGGCTGGCGCCTGATCGTGGCGATCGCCGACGTCAGCCACTACGTGAAGCCCGGCGAGCCGATTGACGACGACGCTTACGAACGTGCGACTTCGGTGTACTTTCCGCGCCGCGTGATCCCGATGCTGCCCGAGAAACTCTCGAACGGCCTGTGCTCGCTGAACCCGAACGAAGATCGGCTGGCGATGGTGTGCGACATGCTCGTCACTGCGGCGGGCGAAATCCACGCTTACCAGTTCTTCCCGGCCATCATCTGTTCGCACGCGCGCTTCACTTACAACGAGGTGGCCGCCATCCTCGGCAACACGCGCGGGCCCGAAGCGGCCAAGCGCAAGGAACTGGTGCCAGACCTGCTGAACCTCAACGAGGTGTATCGCGCCTTGTTGAAGGAGCGCACCAAACGTGGCGCGATCGACTTCGAGACGACCGAGACCCAGATCGTCTGCGACGAGAACGGCCGCATCGAGAAGATCGTGCCACGCACCCGCACCGAAGCGCACAAGTTGATCGAAGAATGCATGCTCGCGGCCAACGTGTCGTCGGCCGATTTCATCGCGCGTGCCAAGCACCCGTCGCTGTACCGCGTGCACGAAGGGCCGACGCCCGAGAAGCGCACGCTGCTGCAGAACTACCTGAAGGCGCTCGGCCTCGGGCTGTCGATCAGCGACGACCCGAAGCCGGGCGAGTTCCAGTCGATCGCCGCGGCGACCAAAGACCGCCTCGACGCGCCGCAGATTCACACGATGCTGCTGCGCTCGATGCAGCAGGCCATCTACTCCGGCATCAACAGCGGCCACTTCGGCCTGGCCTACGAGGCCTACACGCACTTCACGAGCCCGATCCGGCGTTACCCGGACCTGTTGGTGCACCGCGTGATCAAAGCCCTGCTGGGTGGCAAGCGTTACCACCTCGTCACCGGCGCCAGCAACCCGGGCCTCAGCAACCGCAAGACGACGAAGCCGGCGCGCGTGGCCACTGCCGAAGAAGAGAAGTGGGAAGTCGCCGGCATCCACTGCAGCGTCAACGAGCGCCGTGCCGACGAGGCCTCGCGTGACGTCGAGGCCTGGCTCAAGTGCCGCTACATGCGCGAGCACCTCGGCGAAGAGTACGGCGGTACGGTCAGCGCGGCGACGAGTTTCGGTCTGTTCGTGCAGCTCGACGGTTTGTACGTCGAAGGGCTGGTGCACATCACCGAACTGGGCGGCGAGTACTACCGCTTCGACGAAGTGCGACAAGAGCTGCGCGGCGAGCGCAGCGGCATTCGTTACGTGGTCGGCTCGCGGGTGCGGGTGCAGGTCAGCCGGGTCGACCTCGACGGCCGCAAGATCGACTTCCGCATGGTCCGCGAAAACGGCGAAGAAGCGAACCTGATCCGCGCGCGCCGCGACAAGCTGGGCGAAAAGGCAGCGGCGGCCGGCAACGATCTGGCGGCGGTGAAAGAAGCCGACCGGGCCGCCAAGGCCGTGACGAAGAGCAAAACGCGCGCGGCAGCAGCCAAGGGCAAACACCCGATCAAGTCGGCCAAGACGACGGCACGCTCGGCGTCTGGCAAGGCCCCGAAGCGGCGCTGAACGAACAGAGCCCAACCCCTTCAAGGAAACAGCAGAACATGACGATGCGATTCGATGGCCGCGTTGCGGTGGTGACGGGCGCCGGTGGCGGCCTGGGGCGGCAGCACGCGCTGGCGCTGGCGGCACGCGGCGCCAAGGTGGTGGTCAACGACCTGGGCGGCACGCTCGACGGCAATGGCGGCACTCCGAGCGCTGCGCTCGCCGTGGTCGAAGAGATTCGCCGGGCCGGTGGGCAGGCCATGGCCAGCGGTGCTTCGGTGACCGACGCGGCAGCGGTGCAGGCGATGGTCGACGACGCGATGAAAGAATGGGGCCGCATCGACATTCTCGTCAACAACGCCGGCATCCTGCGCGACAAGAGCTTCACGAAGATGACGCTCGACGACTTTCGCCTCGTGGTCGAAGT
>JAYVTD010000546.1:0-8080 GCA_043774765.1 Rhizobacter sp.
GCGCGCCGCGCGCGCATGCCGGTGATCGCGAACCGGTGCGCCTCGTCGCGAATCTGCGCGACAAGCATCAGCGCCGCCGAGTCGCGGCCGAGCGACACCTTGGTTCGGCCGTCGGCGAACACCAGCTCCTCGAGCCCGACCTTGCGGCCCTCGCCCTTCTCGACGCCGTCGATGCGGCCCAAATCGATGCCGAGCTCCTCGAACACCTCGCGCGCCACGCCGACCTGGCCGCGCCCGCCGTCGATGAGCACGAGATCGGGCAACCGGCTCTCGCCACGGCTCGCGGCTGCGGCGAGCTTCGCGTAGCGCCGGCCCAGCACCTGGCGCATGGCAGCGTAATCGTCACCGCCGGTGATGCCTTCGATGTTGTAGCGGCGGTATTGGGCACTCTGCATTTTGTGGCCCTCGAACACGACGCAGGATGCCTGCGTCGCTTCGCCCGCGGTGTGGCTGATGTCGAAACACTCGATGCGAAAAGTGTCCATGCTCTCGACCGCAAGATCGAGCGACTCGACCAGCGCCCGCGTGCGCGCCTGCTGCGAGCCTTCTTCAGCAAGCAGTTGCGCGAGCCTGAGTTGCGCGCCCTTGATGCACATGTCGAGCCAGGCGCGACGCGGTTCGCGCGGCTGGTGCTGCGCGGTGACCTTGACGCCGCTTTGCAGCGAGAGTGCATCGATCAACGCCTTGTCGACCGCGTGGCTCAGCACGAGCAAATGCGGCACGCCACCATCGAGGTAGTGCTGCGCGATGAAGGCTTCGAGCACCGTCACTTCAGCGCAAGCCGGCGTGATGCCTGGCGCGTCGTCTTCTTCTTCCCGCCCGAGTTCGATCACGCCGTCGACGTGCTTCGGAAAATACGGCCGGTCACCCAGGTGCCGGCCGCCGCGCACCATTGCCAGGTTCACACACGCGCGGCCACCTTCGACCTTCACGGCGAGGATGTCGGCGTCTTTCGTCGTCACACCCGTGTTGTCTTCGACCGACTGCTGGTGCAGCACGCGCGACAGCGCCCCGATCTGGTTGCGGATTCCGGCCGCCTGCTCGAACTCGAGCGCTTCCGCGTGCCTCATCATTTGCGCCTGCAGGTCGTCCATCAACTCCTGCTGCTCGCCGAGCAAAAAGCGCTCGGCGTGGTCGACGTCGAGCGCGTAGTCTGGCGCCGAGATGAAGTCGACACATGGCCCGGTGCAGCGCTTGATCTGGTACAGCAAACACGGCCGGGTGCGGTTCGCGAATACGGTGTCTTCGCAGGTGCGCAAGCGAAACACCTTTTGGATCATCTGGATCGATTCTTTGACCGCCCACGCACTCGGAAACGGCCCGAAATAGCGGTGCTTCTGATCGACCGCGCCCCGGTAGTAGGCGACGCGCGGAAAACTTTGAGCCGACTGCGTCCCTGCACCGTCGGGTTGCCTCGAAGCAGTGATCTTCAGATACGGGTAGCTCTTGTCATCGCGGAACAAAATGTTGTAGCGCGGCGCCAGCGTCTTGATCAAGTTGTTCTCGAGCAGCAGCGCTTCGGCCTCGGAGCGCACCACCGTCGTCTGCACGCGCACGATCTTCGTGACCATGTGGCCGATGCGCGTGCCGCCGTGGTTCTTCTGAAAGTAGCTCGACACGCGCTTCTTCAGGTCGCGCGCCTTGCCCACGTACAGCACGCGATCGGCCGCGTCGAAGTAGCGGTACACGCCGGGCAAGTTCGGCAACGCGGCCACGTCGGCGAGCAGCGTCGTGTGGGTTGCGACGGCGAGTGCTTCGGCTTGCATCGGGGTAGGTTCGGAAACGGCATCGTCGATCATCGAGCGCGATTGTGCCGCGCGCTTTTGGATAATGTGGGCGATGCAGCCATTGCACTGGGACCTGTTCTGCCGCGTCATCGACAACTTCGGCGACATCGGCGTGTGCTGGCGGCTTGCCGCCGATGTCGGTGCGCGCGGTCACAAGGTACGGCTGTGGGTCGACGACGCCTCGGCGCTGCGTTGGATGGCACCGAATGGCGCAGCTGGCGTCGAATTGCGCGCGTGGCCGCAAGGCGTGGTCGACGTCGAACCGGGCGATGTCGTGATCGAAGCCTTCGGTTGCGATTTGCCCGGTGCCTTCGTGCGCCACATGGCGAGCGCGATCCGGCCGCCGCTGTGGCTCAACCTCGAGTACCTCAGCGCCGAGGAGTTTGTCGAACGTTCGCACAAGCTGGGTTCGCCGCAAATGAGCGGCCCGGGCGCTGGCCTGCGCAAATGGTTTTTCTATCCCGGCTTCACGCCGCGCACCGGCGGGCTGATTCGCGAACGGGATTTGCAGGCGCGCCAGCAGGCGTTCGATGCGCGCGGATGGCTGACGCGTCACGGCGCAGTGCCGCAGCCAGGCGAGCAAATCGTCAGCCTGTTTTGCTACGAGCAGCCCGCCCTGCCCGCGCTGCTCGACCAACTCGCGCAACGGCCGACCTTGCTGCTCGCAACTGCCGGTCACGCGGCGCGGCAGGTCAAAGCGTTGCTTGGGCCAACGCTGCGCTGCGGCGCATTGCGTGCCGTCGAATTGCCGCCCCTGCCTCAGCCCGACTTCGACCATCTGCTCTGGGTCAGCGACCTCAACTTCGTGCGCGGCGAGGATTCGTTCGTGCGCGCGCAATGGGCCGGCAAACCTTTCGTGTGGCACATCTACCCGCAGCCCGACGGCGTGCATCTGAACAAGCTCGATGCGTTTCTCGATCGGTTCGGCGCGCGCCCCGATCTGCGCGCGCTTTGGCACGCCTGGAATGCGCCAGCACCAAACGTGCCCCCGCTGCCCGAC
Source organism: Rhizobacter sp. (assembly GCA_043774765.1). Taxonomy (GTDB): domain Bacteria; phylum Pseudomonadota; class Gammaproteobacteria; order Burkholderiales; family Burkholderiaceae_C; genus LMDS01. The sequence continues at coordinate 2,788 of JAYVTD010000546.1, forward strand.
CAACTCGACTGGCGCCAGCAGAGCGAAATCTGGCGCGACTCGTTGCTCGCTCAAGCCGACCTCACCACGCAGCTGCTCGGATTCGCCGCCGAAACACGTTAAAGTCGACGGCTTTTCGCGCACCCGACGCGCCCACTCCTCACCGCATACGGAAATACTGAAAGAGCAGCAGACATGAAGACCGCAATGGAATTTCGCGCCGGCAACGTCATCATGCTCGGCAAGGACCCGATGGTCGTGCTGCGCACCGAGTACAGCCGCGGCGGCCGCAATTCGGCCACCGTGCGCATGAAGCTCAAGAGCTTGCTCAGCAACTCCGGCACCGAAGTCGTCTACAAGGCCGACGACAAACTCGACCAGGTCATGCTGGACAAGAAGGATTGCACTTACTCCTACTTCGCCGACCCGATGTACGCCTTCATGGACGCCGAGTACAACCAGTTCGAAGTCGAGTCCGAGAACATGGGCGACGCGATCCAGTATCTGGAAGACGCGATGCCGGTCGAGGTTGTGTTCTACGACGGCAAGGCGATTTCGGTTGAATTGCCCACCAGCCTTGTGCGCGAAATCACCGACACCGAGCCGGCCGTCAAGGGCGACACCTCGGGCAAGGTGCTGAAGAACGCGAAGATCGCGACCGGCTTCGAAATCTCGGTGCCACTGTTCGTGCAAACCGGCGACAAGGTGGAAATCGACACTCGCACGCACGAGTACCGCAAACGCGTATAGCGCAGATCGCAGATCGCCTATCGGCGGGACGGAAGGCGGGCGCCCAAGGGCGCCCTTTTCTTTTTCTGTTTGAAGTTCTGCTTCATCATCTGGCATGTCGTTCGACTTCTCTACTGTCAGCGCCCCGTTCCGCATGCAACCCGGTTTGCGCAAGCTCGTGCCGGGTGCGCAGCAACTGACGCCGAACCTCCCCGGTGACCGTGCGCTGGCCGAGAAGCTGCTCGTGGTGCAGCACGACGCCGAACGCGCCCTGCTATGCGCGCCGGGTTTCGACGCCGGCCCGGCGTTGCGCGCGTTGATAGAGCATGCCGTGGCCGAACATCCACAAGCCTTCGCGTTCGATGCGGACAGCCACTTCGCGGCCCATCGACTCGGCTGGTCACTGCGTGGCGACCAACCCGTCGGCAACGGTGAGCCAGTGATCGGCGCCTGTCTGCGCGCCCTGCCCGTGCACCAGCGCCTCGCGGCCCTGCTCGCACTGGCGCTCGCCGAAGACCTCGCAGTCATCGACGCGCGCAGTGGCCGCGTCGAATGGCTCGCGGTCTGCCTGCCTTCGCGCTGGGCGCCTGAAGAGAAGGTCGGGTGCCACTTCACCGAAGTGCACGCGCCGGTGGCCGACAACCAGCGCTTGCTGGCCGCCAGCGAACACATCGTGCGGCTGGTGACCGGGCCGGAGCGCTGGGAGCGGTTTGTCTGGACCCTGGTGGCGACCGGCCGGCTCGACCAGCACCCGCTGAGGCAGGCCCGTGCCCCCTGGCTGCTGAGCGGCACTGCCGCCGAGTTGGCCACCGCGGCCTTTTTCCGCACCGAACGCCAGACCTTCATTCCGCTGCCCGAGCGGCAACAGGCGGTGTTCACGATTCATGTCGAAACCACCGCGCTCACCCAGGTCGCGGCAGCGCCGGGCGCCGCGCGCCAGTTGCACGACGCGCTGGCCAGCATGAGCCCGGCCGTGCTTGCTTACCGCGGTCTCGCGGACGCACGGGCGCCGCTGCTATCGTGGTTGTCGGAGCAGGCCACGGCGGCATGACGATGGCGCTACGATGGCAGGGCCGCGAGCGTTTCGTGGTGCTCGCGACGGGCTTCGGCGAAGGCCGGCATTTCCTCGCCACCTGGGACGCCTGGCGCAAGGATCCGCAGCGCAGCGAGACCCTGTGTTTCATCGCCATCGAAGCGCACCCACCAACCCGCGCCGCGTTGGCCAGCGCCCTTGCCGACTCGCCTCACGCGCCTCTTGCAGACGCGCTGCTGGCGGCGTGGCCGCCGCTCACGCCCAACCTGCACCGCCTCGACTTCGACGACGGCCGGGTTCAACTGCTGCTCGGAGTCGGCGCGGTGGGTGCGTGGCTGCCCGAACTCGTGACCATGGTCGACGCGTTTCACCTCGATGGAAACAGCGTGGCGAACGGTGCCTGGGACGAGCGCTGGTGCAAAGCGCTCGGCCGGCTCGCCGCAGCGGGCGCGACGCTCGTCGCCGAGACCGATGCCGCCGGCCTTCGCAGCGGGCTGACCACGGCGGGCTTCGACGTGCAAGCCGACGCCGACAACATTCGCGCCCGCTACGCGCCGAAGTTCGAACCGCGCCGCGCCTTCGCCAGAATCACCCCGAAGCCGGCGGGCGAGCGCCGCGTGCTCATCGTGGGCGGCGGCCTGGCCGGCTGTGCCGCGGCCTCGGCGCTGGCCGAACAGGGCTGGCGCAGCACGCTGCTCGAGCGCCATGCCGGGTTGTCCGAAGAAAGCTCGGGCAACCCGGCCGGCTTGTTCCACGGCACCATCAACGTGCCGGACGGCATGCACTCCCGCTTCAACCGCGCAGCGGCGCTGGCGGCACAGCTTGCGGTGCGCACCGCGATCAATGCGCACGGCGCACGCGGCAACGCCGAGGGTCTGCTGCGCCTTGAGACGGTACTGAGTCACGCGCAGATGCGGGCGGCGCTCGACACGCTGGGCCTGCCCGCCGGCTACGTGCAGGCGCTGACCGCCACACAAGCGAGCGCTCGGTGTGGCATGCCGCTTCACCACCCAGCCTGGTTCTATGCCGGCGGTGGATGGGTGCAGCCGGCCGCGCTGGCACGTGCTTTTTTTGAACGAGCGTCGGAACTTGCGTCATTGCGCACCGGTGTCGAGGTACAGACGCTGCGCTTTGCCGACGGCCACTGGCACGCGCTCGACACACACGGCGCCGTGATCGACACCGCGCCGGTGCTGCTGCTGGCCAACGCCGGTGACGCCCTTCGCCTGCTCGGTGCCCCCGACTGGCCGATCGAAAAAACGCGCGGTCAGATCAGCATCGCCCCCAGCACCGTCTTCGGGCCCACCGGGTCGCCCGGGCGCAGCACACTGCCCATCGCCGGCGCCGGCTACCTGCTGCCCGAATTGAACCGGCACGTGATGTTCGGCGCGACCACGCAGGCGGGGGACGACGACGCCTCGGTGCGCGACACCGACCACGCCGCCAACCTTGCGCAGCTGGAACGGCTCACAGGCACGCCGGTGGCCGTGGACCCGCACGTGCTCTCGGGCCGCACCGCCTGGAGATGGTCCAGCCGCGACCGTTTGCCGGTGGTCGGCGCGGTGCCGGTGATGCCGTGTTTCGACGTCGCACGGGCACCCGACCCGCGGCCTGCTCGTCGCGCCGATCAAGCCCGCTTCGTGCCACGGGTACCCGGCCTGTTCGTGTTCACCGCGCTGGGTTCGCGTGGCATCACCTGGTCGGCGCTCGGCGGGCGCGTGGTGGCCGCGGCGATCAGCGGCGCACCGGCGCCACTCGAAGCCAGCCTGCTCGACGCGATAGCCCCCGCACGCTTCATCACGCGCCAGGTGCGGCGCTCCGGCACGCGCTGATCAGGTCAGAGCGGGCGCACCGAGCCACTCGCGCAGCACCGCATAGACACGCGGATGGTTCAGCAAGGCCATGTGGCCGATACCCTTGACCTCGACCCGCTGCACGTCGCCGGTCAGGCCTTCGTCGGACGCGCTCGACGCCATCACCAGCCCGTCGCCGAACAGTCTGCCGATGAGCGGGCCCAGCGTCGAATCGCTCGCGTCGCCGAGGGTTGCAGAGACGAAGCGCAAGGCCACCGGCGCAGGCTCCGCACCGTGGACCGTCGACGCCGCGACGCTGCGGCCCTTGAGCCCCTGGCGCAGGTCCTTGATGCCCTGGCTGCGGGCGTTGGCGATGCGGCCGAGTGGCCGTGTCACGTTCGACAGGCCGAGCGCGGCGGTCGTGAGGTGGCCGATTTTCTCCAGCGGCGCGCCCTGGTGCGGCGAGCCGAGGCAGACCAGCATCGGCGCGCGCGCCGCCCAGGCCTGCCGTTCGCTGCGCGCCAGCACCAGCGCAGCGCGGGCGACCAGACCGCCCATGCTGTGACCGATCAGAACCCACTCGCGCACCTGTGGCGCGGCGCGCGCCACGTGCATCAGCAGCGCAGCGAGTTGCTGTGCGTTGTTGTCGATCGCCACGCCGGTGTTGTAGCGCAGGTAGAGCGAGCCCATGCCGAGCTCGCTGTGCAGCAGCGCGCCGTAACGGATCGGCGCACCCAGCATCAGCGTGGTGGCCCAGGGCGAAGCGCCCCAGGCCTCGCTGCGCAGTGCCCAGCTTTGTTCGTCGCAGGCCAGGCCGTGGATGAACAGCGCCGCCCGAGCCGGCAGATGTGCGAGCGCAGATTTCGAGACCTCGAGCGGGCTGCCGTCGGCGAACAGGCCCATCTGCACCGCGAGCGGGCTGGCCGAAGCTTCGAGCCGGTCGCCCATCGCCGCGTTCAGCGCGCTGCGCACGGCCAGCTCCTTGCCTTGCGGCTGGCGCGATGAATCGGTGGTGAAACGCTCGACACCTGCGGCCAGCGCGAAGGCGGCCCCGCCGCCGTGCCGCACCGCTGCATAGACACCTTGGGAGATCGCGTCGTGCATGCCCTGCACGATGCGTGTTGGCACCGCGAGGCCGGGCACGAGTTGCAGGCTGTCGAAGGTCTTGCCGGCGATCGCCTGGTGCATCGCCTGCACGCTCGAGGTGGTGGCCTGCAGGGCGGTGTTCAACACCGGTGCGTAGGAGGCCGCGGCTTCGCCAGGAGGCTTGCGGCGTCCGGCCATGTCAGGGAGCGGGTTGGCCCGGTGCGGGCTCGGTTCCGGCGCTGGTGTCGTCGGTCTCGGAGGTATCTTCCGAGGTGTTGTCACCGACCTTGCGGCCGGCTTTCTCCTTCAGCTTCTCTTCTTTTTTCTTCTTCTTCGCCAGCTCGCGCTGGCGCTTCTCGAACGAATAATTTGGTTTGGCCATGGGCCGTCCTTTTGGGCAAAGTCAGAGAAACGAACAACACCGCGAGGTTACGCGCTTTTCGGGGCCACACCCCCGCGCTGGTGTCAGAAAGTGAGCGTCTTCACGCCCTGCGCGGTGCCGAGCAGGCACACGCCGGCCTTGTTGCGCGCGAAGATGCCGACGCTGATGACGCCCGGCCACTGGTTGATCTCTCGCTCCATCGCCACCGGGTCGGTGATCTGCAGGCCACGCACGTCGATGATGTGGCCACCGTTGTCGGTGACGACACCCGCGCGCAGCGTCGGTGCGCCG
>JAYVTD010000547.1:0-7645 GCA_043774765.1 Rhizobacter sp.
CCGAAGGCGTGACGCGGCTGCCGGTCAAGACGATCCACATCAACAAGTCGCCGATCGTGATCGGCAACCTGAAGACGCTGAGCGATGCCACGGCCGCGAAGTGGGGGCTCGACCTGGCGCAGGCGGAGCGCCATGCCGAGGTGCTGAAGCACAAGGCGAACCTTCTCGCCGGCATCTGGCCCGCGGTGTTCGAACGGCCAGCGCGCGCTGGCACGACCGACGTCGATGAAGACCTCTACGGCGGCTTCGTCGACAACGAAGACCGGCGTGCGCTTGAGCGGCTGCGTGCGATGCCGGCTGAGGAGCTCGCCGGCAAGAGGCCGGCTTTTGCCGACGCGCGGCTCGACGAATTGTTGTTCCGCTTTCGCGCCCGCAACTTCCCGGAAATGCTCAACGATGCCGAACAGGCGCAATGGCGGGAACACTGCGCGCATCGGCTGCACGAAGGGGCCGCCGGCAGCCTGACCCTGCAGGCGTTCTTCGACCGGATCGATACGCTGCAGGAGCAGGCCGACGAGCGCGGCCAGGCGATCCTGGAGGCATTGGTCGATTACGCGACCGAGATCGCGCCGGAACTCGACTGACTGATTCCTGCACGGTTCTGGAGCAAACGGCGGGCTGAATATCCCGAAGTGGTGCGTTGCGGCACGGGAGAATGCAACTTTGGTGCATTTATCGCGCACCAAATCAGGCACAAGGGTTGCTTAGTGGTGCACTCGGCTTCTTGCGTGGTGCAGGAGGCACCACGAAAAAGCACTCTGGGGGCATCCATGGATCAGGTCAAGCAGGGCACCGACGCCCTGTTCATTCTGTTGGGCGCAATCATGGTGCTGGCCATGCACGCGGGTTTCGCCTTCCTCGAACTGGGCACAGTGCGCAAGAAGAACCAGGTCAATGCGCTCGTCAAGATCCTGGTCGATTTTTCGGTGTCGACGGTCGTCTACTTCTTCGTCGGCTACAGCGTCGCCTACGGCATCGACTTCCTCGGCGGCGCAGACGTGCTGGTGCAGAAGAACGGCTTCGAACTGGTGCGGTTCTTCTTCCTGCTGACCTTCGCGGCAGCAATTCCAGCGATCGTTTCCGGCGGCATTGCCGAACGCGCCCGCTTCGGCCCGCAGCTCATCGCCACCGCCGTGCTGGTGGGCGTGGCCTACCCGTTGCTCGAAGGCGCCGTCTGGGGTGCGCGCTTCGGCTTCCAGGCCTGGATCAAGGCGTTCACTGGGGCGGAGTTTCACGACTTCGCCGGCAGTGTCGTCGTGCACGCCTTCGGTGGTTGGGTCGCGCTGGCCGCCGTATTGCTGCTGGGAGCCCGCAGCAACCGCTATCGGAAGGACGGTGGCATCAGCGCCCACCCGCCTTCGAGCATTCCTTTCCTCGCGCTCGGCGCCTGGGTCCTCGCGGTAGGCTGGTTCGGCTTCAACGTGATGAGCGCGCAAACGATCGACAAGATTTCGGGCCTCGTGGCGGTGAACTCGCTGATGGCGATGGCCGGTGGCACGCTGGTCGCGGTGCTGCTCGGCCGCAACGACCCCGGCTTCGCCTACAACGGCCCGCTTGCCGGCCTGGTAGCGGTGTGCGCCGGCTCCGACGTGATGCACCCAGCCGGCGCGCTGGTGGTCGGTGGCGTGGCCAGCGCCATCTTCGTCACGATGTTCACGCTGACCCAGAACCGCTGGAAGATCGACGACGTGCTCGGTGTATGGCCGCTTCATGGCCTGTGTGGTGCGTGGGGTGGATTGGCCTGCGGCATCTTCGGTGCCAAGGCTCTGGGAGGCATTGGCGGCGTGAGTTTCGTAGCCCAGTTGATCGGCACGGTCACCGGCGTCGCCGGGGCGCTGTGCGCCGGAGTGCTCGTGTATGGCGGGCTCAAGCTCGTGACGCCGTTGCGCCTGACGCTGGAAGAAGAATTCGATGGCGCCGACCTGTCGATCCACCGCATCGGCGCCACCCCGGAGCGCGAGGCGAACTGGTAGGCCCGCAGGCAGGAATCCCGCGGGTAGCGCGCCGGAGCAGGGGGTGTGTATCCCGAAGATGTCGATGGCGCGAACCGGCCGCATGGGCTAGTCTGTCGCGACCTTCCCTCGGGAGACCCCCATGTTTGATCTTCGGGTCGCGCTCGCGCTCGCCGCGTCTTGCACTCTGTTGGCCGGCTGTGCGCCGATGACCCCGCTGGCGCCCGTGGCGCAACTCAAGGATGGCGAGCTCGCGGTTCCGGCGAACTACCGCAGCTGGCCCAAGTTCCTCTCGGCCGTGCAGCGGCCCGACGCGAAGCAGGTGCGCGAGATCTACATGAACACGGTAGCTGCCGGCGGCACGGCCGCCAAGGGCTTCCCGAACGGCACGGTCTTCGTGATGGAAAACTTCGCCGCGGCCGCGAACCCCGACGGCACGCTGAAGCAAGGCGCTGACGGCGCGCTGGTGAAGGGCGAACTGCTGCGTGTGTTCGTGATGGGCAAAAACGAAGGCTGGGGCGCTTCGGCACCCGAAGGCCTGAAGAACGGCGACTGGATCTATGCCGGCTACCTGGCCAATGGCGAGAAGTCGGCCGACTCCACGCTCACCTGCCGCGCCTGCCACCTGCCGCTCAGCGCGAACAAGGACTTCGTGCACCGCTACGACGAGTACTTCGCCAAGGCCGCGGCGCCGCGCTGACGCGGCAATCGCCACTACAACGCCTCACTGTGCGGATCGTGGCGCGCGGACAAAATCCGCATCGGTCTGTTGGCCAGCCCTGCGTGGAGGTGGTTCAATGAAGTTCGATTGGAAGCTCGCTGTCGCGTTCGCGGGCCTGGCGTTGCCGCTGTTCCTCGTGGCCTGCGGCGGTGGCAACGACAGACCGGCCACGGGCCAGCTGCCCGCGGCCAGCATCACGAGCCCTGCGGCGGGTGCCACCTTCAAGGCCGGCGACACGCTGGCTTTTGCCGGCACTGGCACCGACCCAGAGGACGGCGCGCTGGCCGGCAACCGCCTCACCTGGTGGGTCGACCTGCACCACGACACCCACACCCACCCGCTGCTGCTCGACACGGTCGGCGCGAACGGCAGCGTGGCGATTCCGGTGCGTGGCGAAACCTCCGACAACATCTTCTACCGCTTCCACCTGCGTGCGACCGACAGTGCCGGACTGACGAACGAAGTGACTCGCGACGTCTTGCCGCAGAAAGCGCAGCTGACGCTGGCCACCGTGCCGGCCGGCCTGGCGCTCACGCTCGATGGCCAGTCGATCGCCAGCACACCCAACATGCTGACCGGCGTGGTCGGCATCGAGCGTGACCTCGGCGCCGCGGCGCAGAACTTCAACGGCCGCCGTTATGTGTTTGCGAGATGGAGCGATGGCGGTGCCGCCTCGCACACCATCGCCACGCCGTCGGCCAACACCACCTACACAGCAACCTTCACCGACTCTGGCCCGGTCTCGAACATCGCGCCGATGGTGGCGCTCAGCGGTACGCCCGCGACTGGCACCACCGGCGTGCAGATCACGCTCGCGGCCACCGCAACCGACACCGACGACCGGGTCACGAAAGTCGAGTTCTTCGACGGTGCCACCAAGCTCGGCGAAGACCTGGGCAGCCCGTACACGCTGGCGTGGACGCCGGCCACCACCGGCGCGCACAGCATCACCGCCCGCGCGACCGACAACTTCGGCCTGGCCACGACCAGCGCCGCCGTGGTCGTGACCGTGGCCGCGCCGGGCGGTGCCGACACGCAGGCCCCGGTCGCCACGCTGACGGCGCCGGCCGCGTTCGCCACCGGCCTGACCGGCGTGCTGACGCTGAGCGCCACGGCGACCGACAACGTGGCCGTCACCGGCCTGGAAATCCAGCTCGACAGCACCCAGGTTGGCCTCAGCGGTACGACTGGCGCGCACAGCGTGACGGTCGACTCCAACGCCTACACCTCGGGCCAGCACGTGGTGAGGGCGCGGGCGCGAGACGCGGCCGACAACCTGTCGCCCTGGGTCAGCCGCACTGTGCAGTTCGGAGGCAGCCGCGTGGTACCGGCCGGCTTCACCCGCAACGAAACCTGGGTCACCGGCCTGAGCAGCGCCACCGCCTTCGCACAGGCGCCCGACGGGCGTTTCTTCGCGGCGCAGCAGGGTGGGGCTTTGCGGGTCGTGACGGCGGCCGGCGCCTTGCTGCCAACGCCGATGCTCAGTCTCACGGTCGACTCGAACGGCGAGCGTGGCCTGATCGGCGTGACGCTGCACCCCGACTTCGCGAGCAACGGTTTTGTCTACGTGTACTACACGACGGCCGAGAGCGGCACGCACAACCGCGTCAGCCGTTTCACCGTGAGTGGCAACGCGGCCGGCAGTGAGCTGCAGATCGCAAATCTGCCGGGCCTCTCAAGCGCACAAAACCACAACGGCGGCGCGATGCACTTCGGCATCGACGGCAAACTCTACGTGGCGGTGGGCGACAACAACAACAGTGCCAACGCGCCGCTGCTGACGAGCGTATTCGGCAAGATGCTGCGCTTCAACGACGACGGCACGTTCCCGAGCGACAACCCGTTCGTTGCCAGCACCACGGGACAGGCCCAGGCCATCTGGGCCCGCGGCCTGCGCAACCCGTTCACGTTTGCGATTCAGCCTGGCAGCGGTCGCATCCACATCAACGACGTAGGCGAGGGTACGTGGGAAGAGGTCAACCTCGGTGTTCAGGGCGCGAACTACGGCTGGCCGGCGTCGGAAGGGCCCGACAACGTGACGGAACGTGTCACCGGCCCGCTGTTCGCTTACAAGCACAGCGACGCGAGCCCGCTCGGCTCGGGCCCGGGGGGATTCTTGAAGGGCTTCGCGATTGCGGGCGGCACGTTCTACCTTGATGCCGCGCCGTTCCCGGCGGCTTACCGCAACAGCTACTACTTCGCCGATTACGTGAGCCAGTTCGTGGGCCGATACGACTGGATCAACAACGCAAGCTACGCATTCGGCGCAGTGTCGGACTCGCCGGTCGACATGCTGTCCGGCAGCGACGGCGCGCTGTACGTGCTGACCCGCAGTGGGATCACCCGGTTCAGCGCACCTTGAGCTTCAAGAACCGACCGTCTCGGCCGCCTCGCTGAACTCCTCGATCTGGTCGAAGTTCAGATACTGGTAGACCGTGTCGCTGGCGGCGGTCAGCACGCCCATGTCGGTCATGTATTCCGCACGCGTCGGAATGCGGCCGAGTTTGGCGCAGATCGCCGCCAATTCGGCCGAGCCGAGGTAGACGTTGCTGTTCTTGCCGAGCCGGTTCGGGAAGTTGCGGGTGCTGGTGCTGAACACCGTGGCGCCTTCCTTCACCTGCGCCTGGTTGCCCATGCACAGGCTGCAGCCCGGCATTTCCATGCGCGCGCCGGCACTGCCGAGCACGCCGTAGTGGCCTTCGGCGCTGAGCTTCTTCGCGTCCATCTTGGTGGGCGGCGCGACCCACAGCTTGACGGGGATGTCACGTTTGCCTTCGAGCAGCTTGCTGGCGGCGCGGAAGTGGCCGATGTTGGTCATGCACGAGCCGATGAACACTTCGTCGATCACGGCGCCAGACACTTCGCTGAGCGTCTTCACGTCGTCCGGGTCGTTCGGGCAGGCGACGATGGGCTCATGCACGTCGGCCAGATCGATCTCGATCACAGCGGCGTATTCGGCGTCGGGGTCGCCCTTCAGCAACTGCGGGTTGGCGAGCCAGGCTTGTTGCGCGGCGATGCGGCGCTGCAGGCTGCGCGGATCGGCGTACCCCTCGGAGATCATCCACTTCATCAGCGTGATATTGCTGTTGATGTATTCCTTGATCGGCTCCGGGTTCAGGTGCACGGTGCAGCCGGCGGCGCTGCGCTCGGCCGAAGCATCGCTCAGCTCGAAGGCCTGTTCCACCTTCAGGTCGGGCAGGCCCTCGATCTCGAGGATGCGGCCGCTGAAGATGTTCTTCTTGCCCTTCTTCTCTACCGTGAGCAGCCCGGCCTTGATGGCGTACAGCGGGATCGCGTTCACCAGGTCGCGCAGCGTCACGCCGGGTTGCAATTGGCCCTTGAAGCGCACCAGCACGCTCTCAGGCATGTCGAGCGGCATCACGCCGGTGGCGGCGGCAAAGGCCACGAGGCCCGAGCCGGCGGGGAAGCTGATGCCGATCGGGAAGCGCGTGTGGCTGTCGCCACCGGTGCCCACGGTGTCGGGCAATAGCAGGCGGTTGAGCCAGCTGTGGATCACGCCGTCACCCGGGCGCAGCGAGATGCCGCCACGGGTGCTGATGAAGGCCGGCAGCTCGTGGTGCGTCTTCACGTCCACGGGCTTCGGATAGGCGGCGGTGTGGCAGAAGCTCTGCATCACCAGGTCGGCAGAAAAGCCCAGGCAGGCCAGGTCTTTCAACTCGTCGCGCGTCATCGGGCCGGTGGTGTCTTGCGAGCCGACCGAGGTCATGCGCGGTTCGCAGTAGGTGCCCGGGCGCACACCTTGCTGGTTGCCGCCGACGACCGGCAGGCCACAGGCGCGTCCGACCATCTTCTGGCCCAGGCTGAAGCCCTTTTTCGTGTCGGCCGGGTTCTGCGGCAGGCGGAACAGGGTGCTCGGCGCGAGGCCGAGCGCGTCGCGTGCCTTGGCGGTGAGGCCGCGGCCGATGATCAGCGGAATGCGGCCGCCGGCACGCACTTCGTCGAACAGCACCTCGCTCTTGACGCTGAACTCGGCGATGACCTTGCCTTCTTTCATCGCCTTGCCTTCGTAGGGGCGCAGTTCGACCACGTCGCCCATGTTCATCTGGCTCACGTCGAGCTCGATCGGCAGCGCGCCCGAGTCTTCCATCGTGTTGTAGAAGATCGGCGCGATCTTGGAGCCGAGGCACACACCGCCGAAACGTTTGTTCGGCACGAAGGGAATGTCTTCGCCGGTGAACCACAGCACCGAGTTGGTCGCCGACTTGCGCGACGAACCGGTGCCGACCACGTCGCCCACGTAGGCCACGAGGTGGCCTTTGGCGCGCAGGTCTTCGATGAACTTGACGGGGCCGCGCTTGCCTTCTTCTTCCGGTGCGGCTTGTGGCGATTGGCCGGGGCGCGAGTTCTTGTGCATCGCCAGTGCGTGCAGCGGAATGTCGGGGCGGCTCCAGGCGTCGGGCGCGGGCGACAGGTCGTCGGTGTTGATCTCGCCGGTCACCTTGAAGATGCTGACGGTGATGCTCTTCGCCACTTCGGGGCGCGAGGTGAACCACTCGGCATCGGCCCAGCTTTGCAGGACCGCCTGGGCGTTCGCGTTGCCCTGGCCGGCCTTTTCCTGCACGTCGTGGAACTGGTCGAACATCAGCAGCGTCTTCTTCAGCGCGGTCGCGGCCGTGGCGCCCACCGCAGCGTCGGCTAGCAGGTTGATCAACGGGTGGATGTTGTAGCCGCCCAGCATCGTGCCCAGCAGCTCGGTGGCGCGCTTGCGGTCGATCAGCGGGCACTTCTCGGTGCCGTGCGCCACGGCGGCGAGGTAGGAAGCCTTGACCTTCGCGGCGTCGTCCACGCCGGCCGGCACGCGGTGCGTGATGAGCTCGACCAGCGTTGTTTCTTCGCCGGCGGGCGGGGCTTTCAGCAGCTCGATCACTTCAGCGGTCTGCTGCGCCGAGAGCGGCAGCGGCGGGATTCCGAGCGCTGCGCGTTCGGCAACATGTTGGCGGTAGGCTTGAAG
>JAYVTD010000548.1:0-9564 GCA_043774765.1 Rhizobacter sp.
CGCGCGATCTCGCCCTGCAGGCGCGTGATCTCCTTGCCGAGGCGCTCGGTTTCCGCCGCCACGTCGACCTCGACGTGCAGCGCCAGGCGCGACTCGCCCTGCACCACGACGGCGGCGCTGCGTGTCGCTTGTGCGAACGCCGCATCGTCGGCGAACAGGGTCACTTCGGAAACCTTGGCGAGTGACTTCAGCAGTGACGAAGCCTGTTCGATGAAGGTGGCATCGCCGATCACGTAGAGCGGCACGCGCGCCGCCGGCGACAGGCTCATCTCGCTGCGCAGCGCACGCGACGCGCCGACCACGCCCTTCAGTTTGGCGACCCACGCGTCGGAACTGGCATCGATGCGATCGAGCTGCGCCTTCGGGTACGCCGTGGTCACGATGCTCGCGCCCGGTGCCTTGCGGCCGGCGACCTCGGCCACCGTTTCCCACAGCTCGGCGGTGATGAAGGGCATGATCGGGTGCATCAGGCGCAGCACCGTTTCAAGCACGCGGATCAGCGTGCGGCGCGTGGCGCGCTGCTGCGGCTCGCTGCCTGCTTCCTTGGCCACCGCGATCTGCGTCTTCGCGATCTCGATGTACCAGTCGCAGTATTCGTCCCACACGAAGGAGTAGATCGTGTGTGCGACGTTGTCGAGCCTGAAGTCGGCAAAGCCCTGTTCGACCGCGGCTTCCACACGCTGCAACTCGCTCGTGATCCACTTGTCGGCCGGGCTGAACTTCAGGTAGCCGTGCGCCGGCATGCCGGGCGCGCACTCGGCCTTGGTGTGTTCCTTCAGCCCGCAGTCCTGGCCTTCGCAGTTCATCAGCACGAACTTCGACGCGTTCCAGAGCTTGTTGCAGAAGTTGCGGTAACCCTCGCAGCGTTTGGTGTCGAAGTTGATGTTGCGACCCAGGCTCGCATACGACGCCATCGTGAAACGCAGCGCGTCGGTGCCATAGGCCGGCATGCCTTCGGGGAACTCCTTGCGCACGCGCGCTGCGACCTTCGGTGCGGTCTCCGGCTTGCGCAGGCCGACGGTCGACTTTTGCACCAGCGTGGCCAGATCCACGCCCTGGATCAGGTCGACCGGGTCGATTACGTTGCCTTCGGACTTGCTCATCTTCTTGCCGTCGCCGTCGCGCACCATGCCATGGATGTAGACGGTACGAAACGGCACGCGGCCGGTGAAATGCTTGGTCAGCATGATCATTCGTGCGACCCAGAAGAAGATGATCTCGTAGCCGGTAACGAGCACGCTGGACGGCAGGAACAGGTCCAGCTCTTTCGTCTGCGCGGGCCAGCCGAGTGTCGAGAACGGAACGAGCGCCGACGAGTACCAGGTGTCGAGCACGTCTTCGTCGCGGGTGAGCGTGCCGCTGTACCCGGCGGTCGTTGCTTTCGCACGCGCTTCTTCTTCGTTGCGGCCGACGAAGATCTCGCCGCCCGTGCCGTACCAAGCCGGGATCTGGTGGCCCCACCAGAGCTGGCGGCTGATGCACCAGTCCTGGATGTTCTTCATCCACTGGTCGTAGGTGTTGACCCAGTTCTCGGGCACGAACTTCACGTCGCCCGACGCCACCGCATCGATCGCCTTCTGGGCGATGCTCTTGCCGTCGGGGCCGGCCTTGCTGACAGCCACGAACCATTGGTCGGTCAGCATCGGCTCGACGATCTGGCCGGTGCGCGCGCAGCGCGGCACCATCAGCTTGTGCTTCTTCGTCTCGACCAGGAAACCCTGTGCGTCGAGGTCGGCCACGACCTGCTTGCGCGCCTTGAAGCGATCGAGGCCGCGGTAGGCGACAGGCGCGTTGTCGTTGATCTTCGCGTCGAGCGTCAGCACGCCGATGATCGGCAACCGGTGGCGCAGGCCGACCGCGTAATCGTTCACGTCGTGCGCTGGAGTAACCTTGACGACGCCGGTGCCAAATTTGCGGTCGACGTAGTCGTCGGCGATCACCGGGATCTCGCGGTCGCACAGTGGCAGCTTCACGTGCTTGCCGATCAACGCGGTGTAGCGCTCGTCTTCCGGATGCACCATCACGGCCACGTCGCCGAGCATGGTTTCCGGCCGCGTGGTGGCCACTACCAGATCGCCTGAGCCATCGGCCAGCGGGTAGCGGATGTGCCACAGAAACCCGTCTTCCTCTTCGCTTTCGACCTCGAGGTCGGAGACTGCCGACTTCAGTTCCGGGTCCCAGCTCACGAGTCGCTTGCCGCGGTAGATCAGGCCTTGTTCATAGAGTTGAACGAAGGTGTCGG
This sequence comes from Rhizobacter sp., assembly GCA_043774765.1. GTDB lineage: Bacteria > Pseudomonadota > Gammaproteobacteria > Burkholderiales > Burkholderiaceae_C > LMDS01. The sequence goes on from JAYVTD010000548.1 coordinate 2,243, forward strand.
TGACGACGGCAGAGAGCTTCTCGTCCATCGTGAAGTATTCGTGCGACCAGTCGACGCTTGCGCCCATGCGGCGCATCTGCTGCGTGATGACCTGGCCCGACTCTTCCTTCCACTCCCACACCTTCGCGACGAAGTTCTTGCGGCCCAGGTCGTGGCGGCTGACCTTCTGCTGCTCGAGCTGGCGCTCGACGACGATCTGCGTGGCGATGCCGGCGTGGTCGGTGCCCGGCACCCACAGGGTGTTGTCGCCGCGCATGCGGTGGTAACGCGTCAGCGAGTCCATGATGGTCTGGTTGAACGCGTGCCCCATGTGCAGCGTGCCGGTCACGTTCGGCGGCGGCAGCTGGATGCTGAATGACGGCTTGTTGGCGTCGAGCGTGGGTGCGTAGACGCCACTCTGTTCCCACAGCGGCGCCCAGCGGGCTTCGATGGCGGCGGGTTCGAACGATTTGGCGAGGTCGGTCATGGCAGGTGCGCCGGGGCGGCGGCGTTGGGCGCGGCCTCCTCGCGGAGAAAGTCGGAACGGAGAGGCGCCGATTGTAGGTGCGCACCCCGACGCGGCGCTGCCGCGCCGCGCGCCTAACGATCAGCGCGCAGGATCGCCTGCGGCGAGGCCGCGTCGCCGAGCAGGAACAGCGAGTAGACCTTGCCCGATTCGAGCGTGATGGTCGTGCCCACCACCAGGCTCGTACCGCCGAAGCTCGCCTCCAACCGCGCGAGCGCGGCGCTTGAGGCCACCAGGCTCGGGCTGTTCGCGCTCAGCGCGGCCGCACCGTCGCCGACCTGGTCGTAGTTGAAGGCGAGCGTGGCCGAAGCCGTGGTGCCGTTCAAGCCGTTCACGAGGCGCAGCTTCACCGGCCGCGCGGTGCTGGTCGACGGCGTATTGCTGTCGGCGATCAGCGTGGCCACCGGCGCAGCGGCGGCACCCGTGACCAGCAGCGTGTAGTCGTTGCCGGCGCTGGCGTTCAGGCCGCTCACCGTGGTCGTGGTGCCGCTCACGTTCAGGCTCAGTGCGAGCGCGCCGGCTTGCACGAGCTTGTAGCTACCTACCGCCGGTGAGGTGTAGTTCAGCCCGAGCGAGACGTTGCCCACGGTGGCCGTGACCGTGCCCGAAGCCGTCGCGTTGGCCGCGACCCGCACCCGCGCCGACGTGTTCAGTGCCTGGGTCAGCGTGCCCTGCTGGTTCAGCAGCAGGCCGTTCAGCAACACACCGCCCGCAGTGCGAGTGAGGATCAGCGTGGCGACCTGCTGGTTGCTGAGCGTGAGGGCCGGCACGTCGAGCCGCAGCGCGGCCTTGTCGCCGGCGCCGGTGACGCAAACGTGGTAGGCCGTGCCGCCAGTGGCCGCCGACACCTCGACGAAGCCCGGCTGCAGGCCGGAAACCCCGGTGACGAGTGCCGCGGCGGTCGAGTTCTGCAGGTCGGCGCAGGCGGTGTTGACGACGTACAGGTCGACGTTGCCGGCATCGGCGGCCGCGGTGTGGAAGAGCCGCAGCTTGGCCGTGCCCGAGCTCGGGGCACTTTCTTCGTCGGAGAGGTACTCGCTCGTCAGCGCGCCGCCGCTCGTGTAGGCCACCAGTGTCTGGTGCTTTTTCTTCACGGCCTCGCGGCTGCTGCTGACCGCGGTGGCGGTGGAGCCACCGCTCTTCAGGTTGAAGGTGTAGGTGCCGGCGCCGAGCGTCGCGTAGCTGCCCACGCTGTTCGATGCCACGCCGCTCGAGACGCGGTCAGTGCCGGCGTAGAGGTCGAGCGTGCCGTATTCGCTGGTCGCGTTGACAAGGCGCACCGAACTGTCGGTGTCGAGGCCGCCGCCGCCGCAGCCGCTCAACAGGGCCAGGGACAGCGCGGCGCTTGTTTGCAAGAGGTGTTTCACGGGCATTCCTCGGGTTCGTTGTCGGCTTGGGGTGAACTGACGCTACATCAACAAATGCTCGCCCGCGTTGTCGCCACCCAGGATCACGTAGTTCACCTTGCGGATGTCGGCCAGCTTCGTGCCGCCGCTGTAAGAGATCGAGCTCTGCACGTCTTCGCGCATCTCGCGCAGCGTGTCGGCCAGCTTGCCTTTGATCGGCTCGAGAATGCGCTTGCCCTCGACGTGTTTGTACTCGCCCTTGTTGAAGTCGCTGGCCGAACCGTAGTACTCCTTGAAGAGCTTGCCGTCGACCTCGACGGTCTTGCCCGGCGATTCTTCATGGCCTGCGAACAGCGAGCCGATCATCACCATCGCCGCGCCGAAGCGCACGCTCTTCGCGATGTCGCCATGGTCGCGAATGCCACCGTCGGCAATGATTGGCTTGGTGGCCACACGCGCACACCACTTCAGCGCCGAAAGCTGCCAGCCGCCGGTGCCGAAGCCGGTCTTCAGCTTGGTGATACAGACCTTGCCCGGGCCCACGCCGACCTTGGTGGCGTCAGCGCCCCAGTTTTCCAGGTCGATCACCGCTTCGGGCGTGGCCACGTTGCCGGCGATCACGAAGGTCGCCGGCAGTCTCTTCTTGATGTATTCGATCATCTTCTGCACGCTGTCGGCGTGGCCGTGCGCGATGTCGATGGTGATGTAGTCGGCGCCCACGCCTTCTGCGGCCAGGCGGTCGATCACCGCGTAGTCGGGCGCTTTCACGCCCGAACTCACCGACACGTACAGGCCCTTGTCGCGCATCTTCTTCGCATACGCAACGTTGTCGACATCGAAGCGGTGCATCACGTAGAAAAACCCGTTCGCGGCCAGCCACTCGGTGATCGGCTCGTCGACCACGGTCTTCATGTTGGCCGGCACTACCGGCAGGTTGAAGCGGTGCGCGCCGAACTGGACCTGTGGGTCGCACTCGCTGCGGCTTTCCACACGGCACTTGCGCGGCAGCAGCAAGACGTTGTCGTAGTCGAAGATTTCCATGATGTGCGCGCCGCCAACAAAAAACCGGGCGCGAAAAAGTCCGGCCCGGTGGCAAATTCTACGCGGCCCGCGCGGCCGGGATCGGGCCCTACACTGGGCTTTCGATTCGACACCACCGGAAGCCGCCCCTTGCTCGACCCCGCCACGAAACGCCTGCTGCCCTGGGTTGTCGCGATCGCGTTCTTCATGCAGACGCTCGACGGCACGATCCTCAACACCGCGCTGCCGACGATGGCGAAAGACCTGGGCGAAAGCCCGCTGCGCATGCAGTCGGTCGTGATCGCCTACCTGCTCACGGTGGCGCTGTTCATCCCGGCCTCGGGCTGGCTCGCCGACCGCTTCGGCACCCGGCGCGCTTTCATCAGTGCGATCGTGCTGTTCAGCCTGGGCTCGCTGCTGTGCGCGCTGTCGCCGTCGCTGCCGTGGCTGGTGGCCGCGCGGGTCGTGCAGGGCGTGGGTGGCGCGCTGCTGCTGCCGGTCGGGCGGCTGGCGGTCCTGCGCGCCTACCCGCGCGCCGAACTGCTGAAGGTGCTGTCGTTCGTGACCATTCCCGGTCTCGTCGGCCCGCTGCTCGGCCCGCCGCTCGGCGGCTGGCTGGTCGAGGTGGCCACCTGGCACTGGGTGTTCCTGATCAACCTGCCGGTCGGCGTGCTCGGCGTGTTCGCTGCGCTGCGCTACATGCCCGACCTGCGCGGCGCCGCCGATCAGCGTTTCGATTGGCCCGGCTTCTTGATGTTCTCGCTCGGCCTCATGCTGGTGACGCTCGGTTTGCAGGGCCTGGGCGAGCGTGCGTTCAGTGCGGCCATGTCGATCGTGCTGGTGATGGCGGGCCTGGCGGCGATGGCAGCGTACTGGGTGCATGCGGCGCGCGCCGAGAAACCGCTGTTCAGCCTGGCGCTGTTCCGGATCCCCACGTTCTCGGTCGGCGTCTTCGGCAACCTGTTCGCCCGGCTCGGCAGCGGCGCCATGCCCTTTCTCACGCCCTTGTTCCTGCAGGTTGGGCTCGGTTATTCGCCGAGCGTGGCGGGCCTCACGATGGTGCCGATCGTGATCGGCTCGATGCTGATCAAGTTCTTCGCCGAGCGTTTGATCCGGCGCTTCGGCTACCGCCGCGTGCTGGTCGCCAACACGCTGCTGCTCGGCCTGTTCATCGCCGGTTTCGCGCTGGTGGACCGCGCCACGCCGCACGCGCTGATCCTCGTGTACCTCGGCTGCTTCGGCATCGTCAACTCGCTGCAGTTCACCGCGATGAACACGCTCACGCTCGGCGACCTCGACGGCGCGCTGGCCAGCAGCGGCAACAGCCTGCTCTCGGTCGTGATGCAGCTTTCGATGAGCCTGGGCGTGGCCGCGGCCGGCGCGCTGCTGGCGGCCTTCGCCACCGCATCGGTGCTGCCCTCGGGCGACGAGCTCGTGCGCACCTTCCACGCCACCTACATCTGCATGGGTGTGCTCTCGGCGCTGGCCGCCGGCATTTTCTTCCAGCTCGGCCGGCGCGAAGGCCCGAGCGGGCGGGCCACGACGGTCGACGCGTCTTGAGCGGCCGCGGCGTCGGGTGTCCGACAATGGCCCATGCAATTCGAATCTGACGTGAACGATGGCAGCCGCTCCACGCTTCTGCACAACCTGAACCCCGAGCAACTCGCCGCGGTGACGCTGCCGGCACGCCCGGCGCTGATCCTCGCGGGCGCCGGCTCGGGCAAGACGCGGGTGCTGACGACGCGCATCGCGTGGCTGATCCAGACCGGCCAGCTCTCGCCCGGCGGCGTGATGGCTGTGACCTTCACCAACAAGGCCGCGAAAGAGATGCTGACGCGCCTGGGCGCGATGCTGCCGAACCCCGTGCGCGGCATGTGGATCGGCACCTTCCACGGCCTGTGCAACCGTTTCCTGCGTGCGCACTGGAAGCTTGCGGCCTTGCCGCAAGGTTTCCAGATTCTCGATTCGAGCGACCAGCTCTCGGCCGTGAAGCGTGTGGTCAAGGCGATGAACCTCGACGAAGAGCGCTTCGTGCCGAAGCAGGTCACGTGGTTCATCGCCGGGCAGAAAGAAGACGGCCGGCGCCCGAAAGACGTGGAAGTGCGCGACGAACAGTCTCGCGTGCTGGTGCAGGTCTACCAGGCCTACGAAGACCAGTGCCAGCGCGAAGGCGTGGTCGATTTCGCCGAGCTGATGCTGCGCACCTACGAGCTGATGCGCGACAACCAGGCGTTGCGCGAGCACTACCAGCGGCGCTTTCGCCACATCCTGGTCGACGAATTCCAGGACACGAACAAGCTGCAGTACGCGTGGCTCAAGGTCTTCGCGGGCTCTGTCTCTGATCCCAATCCTTCGGCGGTGTTCGCGGTCGGCGACGACGACCAGAGCATCTACGCCTTCCGCGGCGCGCAGGTCGGCAACATGGCCGCGTTCGAGCGCGAGTTCAAGGTTCAGCAGGTCATCAAGCTCGAACGCAACTACCGCTCCTTCGGCAACATCCTCGACACCGCCAACGAGCTGATCTCGCGCAACACACGCCGCCTCGGCAAGAACCTGCGCACCGAGGCCGGCCCGGGCGAGCCGGTGCGCGTGCGCGAAGCGACCAGCGACTTCGCCGAAGCACAGTGGTTCGTCGAAGAAGCGCAGCAGTTGCACCGCGAAGGCACGCCGCGCAGCGACATCGCGCTGCTGTACCGCAGCAACGCGCAAAGCCGGGTGATCGAGAGTGCGCTGTTCAATGCCGGGATGCCGTACAAGGTCTACGGCGGCTTGCGTTTCTTTGAACGTGCCGAGGTTAAACACGCGCTGAGTTATCTGCGCCTGATCGAGAACCCGAGCGACGACACGAGCTTTCTGCGCGTGGTGAATTTCCCGACGCGTGGCATCGGTGCCCGCACCGTCGAGTCGCTGCAAGACGCGGCCCGCGCGAGCGGCCGCAGCCTTTATCAAAGTGTCGGCGCGCTCTCGGGCAAGGGGGGAGGCAACCTGCAGGCTTTCGTCGCGATGATCGACAAGATGCGCGAAGCCACGCGTGGCCTCACGCTGCGCGAGATCATCGAGCACATGCTGCACACGTCTGGACTCGTCGAGTTTTACAAGACAGACAAGGAAGGCCAGGACCGGCTCGAGAACCTGGAAGAACTGGTGAACGCCGCCGAAGGCTTCGTGACGCAAGAAGGCTTCGGCAAGGACGCGGTGGCGCTGCCGGTCGACGAACACGCCGGTGCGATGAGCGCGGGCACGCCGACGGCAATCGCCTCGGTCGACCTCATACCCGACGCCGAAACCGGCGAGATCATGTCGCCTCTCGCCGCGTTCCTGACCCACGCTTCACTCGAAGCGGGCGACAACCAGGCGCAGGCCGGGCAGGACGCGATCCAGCTGATGACGGTGCACTCGGCCAAGGGCCTGGAGTTCGACTGCGTGTTCATCACCGGCCTGGAAGAAGGCCTGTTCCCGCACGAGAACTCTGCCGCCGATGCCGACGGCCTGGAAGAAGAGCGCCGCCTGATGTACGTGGCGATCACGCGCGCCCGCAAGCGCCTGTACTTGAGCTTCGCGCAGACGCGCATGCTGCACGGCCAGACCCGCTACAACATCAAGAGCCGCTTCTTCGACGAATTGCCCGAAGCCGCGTTGAAGTGGATCACGCCGCGCAACCAGGGCTTCGGCTCGGGCTTCGCACGCGACTACCAGGCCGCGTGGGCGCGCGGTTCGGGTTTGAATTCCATCGTCGGTGCCGGCAACGTCAGCGGCGCATCGAACGCCGGACCACCGATGGTGCCGAAGGCGCCGAGCCACGGCCTGCGTTCGGGCCAGAGCGTGTTCCACAACAAGTTCGGCGAAGGCGTGATCGTCACGCTCGAAGGCTCGGGCGCGGACGCGCGCGCGCAGGTGAACTTCGGGCGCCACGGGATGAAGTGGCTGGCCTTGTCGGTGGCGAAGCTGACGCCGGTGAACTAGGCACCGGCTAACTAGGCGCTGACCGCTCCCGGTTTCTCTGCATCGACCACGAAGCGCGCCGCCGTGGCGATGCCGCTCGTCGGGTCGAGCGCATCGCCCACCACCTGCAGCTTCGCCTGCAATTGCTTCGCATCGAGCACGAAGTGCATGTAGCCGCGCTGGTCGCTGCGGCCGTAGCGGACATGCGCGTTGAAGGCCCGCGCCGCGTCGATGCGGTCTTGCGGCAGGCCCAGGCTGCTGATCGAGGTGCCACAGAACTCGGTGGCGATGACCTTGCCGGCCGGGTCGTCGAAATCGGCTTTGAGGTCGGCCACGTAGTTCGCATGCACGTCGCCACCCAGCACCACCACGCCGGGCACCTTGCGTTCGGCGACCGTGCCGAGCAGGCGCTTGCGTGCGGGCGCGTAACCGTCCCAGCCGTCGGTCCAGTAGGTGGCGCCGCCGCTGCTGGCCGGGTCGGTCCACGAAAAACGCGCCATCAGCGTCTG
>JAYVTD010000549.1:0-2463 GCA_043774765.1 Rhizobacter sp.
GCCGCCTTTTTCACCGCCGATGAAGTGGATGTGGGCCATCGTCAGGGTTCCTCCTGTCAGTCTGGGTTCGGGTTGTTCATCGTACGCGGGCTGGGTTGCGCGCGAGCGCGCGAATCAATGTCGCCGGGGCGTCACGCAATTGTCACGCCAGCTTCATGGCTCGTTTCTATGCTCGCTTCATGTCAACGCAGCCCCATGAGGATACTTTGAACAAAACAGTCGATTTGTCTTTGCCCGCCGCCCACGACGAGGCTGACCTGAACACCTCGGGCAATGCCAGCTTCATGGCCGTGCTCGACGCCCGCCTGAGCCGCCGCTCGGTGCTGCGCAGCGGCTTCGGTACAGCCGCAGGCGCGGTACTCGGCGGCTTTGCCGTTACCGCCTGCGGGGGGTCTGACGACACTTCAGAACCTGCGGCTCCTGCCGCATCCGGAGCACCCGACCCGGTGGGCGCCCTCGGCTTCAGCGCCGTTGCGAAGAGCCTGGCCGACCAGGTCAGCGTGCCGGTGGGCTACACCGCCGCGGCGATCTATGCGCTCGGCGACCCGCTCACCGCCACCACGCCGGCGTTCAAGAACGACGGCACCGACACCGACTACGCCAACCGCGCTGGCGACCACCACGACGGCATGGAGTACTTCGGCCTCAACACCGCGGGCTCGGCGCGCGACGCCACGGGCTCGGAACGTGGCCTGCTGGCGATGAACCACGAAGCCACGAGCAACAAGAACGCTGACGTGCGCTCGTACTACCTGCACACCAACGGCGGAAGCGTGAACCCACGGCCCAAGAGCGAAGCCGACAAGGAAATCCCGGTGCACGGCCTGTCGGTCGTCGAGGTGCGCAAGACCGCCGGCGCCTGGGCCTATGTGCAGGGCTCGGCCTACAACCGCCGCGTCACGCCGCTCACGCCGGTGCTGCTGTCGGGTCCGGCGGCCGGCAACGCGCTGATGAAGACGAAGTACTCGGTCTCGGGCCTGAGCACGCGCGGCACCATCAACAACTGCGGCACCGGCTACACGCCCTGGGGCAGCTTCCTGTCCGGCGAAGAAAACTGGTCGGGCTACTTCACCCGTTCGGCCACCGACAACGCCGCACGCGCCGACAAGAGCGTGGTCTCGCTCAACCGCTACGGCCGCGCCCAGGGGGCGGCCAGCCGCCACGGCTGGGAAACGGCCGGCGCGGAAGACGAGTACGCACGCTGGGTCATCAGCAAGTCGGGAGTCAGCACCGACGGAACCGACGACTACCGCAACGAGTTGAACGGCTTCGGCTACATCGTCGAGATGGACGCCTACGACAAGACCGCCGCGATCAAGAAGCGCACCGGCCTCGGCCGTTTCGCGCACGAGAGCGCGGCCTTCGGCAAGCGCAGCGCCGGCAAGCCGCTGGCCGTGTACATGGGCGACGATTCGCGCGGCGAGTACGTCTACAAGTTCGTGTCGACCGCGACCTGGCTCGAAGCCGATGCGAACCCGGCGAACCGCCTGGCCACCGGCGACAAGTACTTCGACAGCGGCAAGCTGTATGTCGCGAAGTTCGCTGCCGACGGCACCGGCAGCTGGGTCGAGCTCAGCATCAGCAACACGCTGATCGCGGCTTACGCGACCTACACCTTCGCCGACCAGGCCGACGTGCTGGTCAACGCGCGCCTCGCCGCCGATGCGGTCGGTGCCACCAAGATGGACCGCCCCGAGTGGTGCGCCGTGCACCCCGGCACCGGCGAGATCTACTACACGCTGACGAACAACAGCAACCGCAAGCTCGAACCCACCGGCTCGTCGCAGATGGGGCTGGACTCGGCCAACCCGCGCACTTACAGCGACGCCTACGCTGGCGCCGCCCCCGGCGCACCGGGCAACGTCAACGGCCACATTATCCGCATGGCCGAGACGGCCGGCGAGCAGGGCGCCACCAGCTTCGCGTGGGACGTGTACCTGTTCGGCGCGCAGTCGGATGCCGACACGACGAAGATCAACCTGTCGTCGCTGACGGCCGACCAGGACTTCTCGAGCCCCGACGGCCTGTGGTTCAGCCAGAACACCGGCCTGTGCTGGATCCAGACCGACGACGGCTCCTACACCGACACCACCAATTGCATGATGCTGGTCGGTGTGCCTGGCAAGGTGGGCGACGGCGTGAAGACCACGCTGAGCTATACCAAGGCCGACACGAGCACGGTCACGATCGACACCTACGTCGGCAAGAAACCCGCGGCCGACACGCTCAGGCGCTTTCTGGTCGGCCCGGTCGACTGCGAGCTGACCGGGTGCACCGAAACACCCGACGGCAAGACGCTGTTCGCCAACATCCAGCACCCGGGCGAGAGCCTGGCGGCGGTGGCCGATGTGCTCGACCCGAGCAAGTACCTGAGCCACTGGCCGGCCAACGCCGGCTACGGTGCCGGTGGTGCCACCACGGCGCGGCCGCGCTCGGCCACGATCGCGATCACGAAGAACGACG
>JAYVTD010000550.1:0-15235 GCA_043774765.1 Rhizobacter sp.
GCTTGCGCTAGCGTGCGTGACGAGCCCGCAGGCCGCCGCTCAGCCCGGTGCCCAGCAGAGCCGGTCCGTCCCGCCCACCGCTGCGCGAGCGGGAGGTTCTGTCGCGATAGCGTGATCAGGCCGACGAAGGCCGCGCGGCCGGCTCGATCAGAAAGCCAGCGAGTAGAACTGGTTGGCTGCAGACGTTGCTCGGTCTTTGAGGTGGCCGAGTTGTCCGTTGCGGATCATGTGCATGACCTCGATGCCGGCGAGCAGAATTCGAGCGCAGCGGAAGGTCTTGAAGCCCAGCATCGGCCGGGTGATGCGTTTGACGGCGCGGTGGTCTTGCTCGACGAAGTTGTCGAGGTACTTCGACTGGCGCATCTCGATGGGCAGGCCACTGTCTGCCTGGATGCTCGTGATCGCCGCCGTGTTGGCTCCGCTCTTGTCGATGGTGATCTTCTCGGGCACGCCGTGCAGGTCGATGGCGCGTTCGAAGAATGCCCGGGCAGCGGCGTGATCTCGTTTGGCGCGCAGCAAGAAGTCGACTGTATTGCCGTCGCGGTCGACCGCGCGGTACAGGTACTTCCACTGGCCTCTGACCTTGACGTAGGTCTCGTCCATCCTCCAACTCAGGCCGACTGGGCGCTTGCGTCGGCGGAACGCAGCTGCCAGCACCGGCCACATTTTCATCGACCAGCGATGCAACGTCGAGTGATCAACGAAGACCCCGCGCTCGGTCATCATCTCCTCGATGTTGCGAAAACTCAGCGGGTAGGCCGCGTACCACCGTACGCACACCAACATCACTTCCAGCGGATAGTGCAGCCGCTGGACCACTTGGCGCAGCGCTTCAATCATCTTCGTACGGTCGAACTTCATCGGCTGACCTTACCCGCCCGCGCTTATTGCGACAGAACCGGCAGCGGTGCACTACGTTCAGGCCGAAGGCTTCTTCTGAGCCGACGCCGGTCTGACGGTCAGCGCGCCAGCACGCGCTGCTCCAGCAGGAAAGCCCGATCAATCTGCTCGCCGAGCAGATCGATGTCGCGCCGCGAGACACCTTTTTCCGCGAAGTGCGCGCGCCAGCCTGCAACCACACGCGTCACCTCACCGATGACGGCTTTCGCCGAGTCAAGCGTCAACGCAAACGAGCGGTGCTCGGAAAGTGCGTTCTCCAGCGTTGCGTCGGCGCCGTCACGCCCGACCCTCATCTGCTGATAACCGAGCGCCTGCCCGGCCGGCAGCACGTCGAATGCGGGCGACAGCCGATAGCGCTGAGCCGCGGTCACGATCAGCGCGTGGTTCTTTTCGTGATCGTCGGTGTTGTCGATCAGGATGTTGAAGACCATGCGCCGGAAGATCTGTTCGCCCTGCGCGCTGAAGTGATCGGCCTCGCCGCGCCGGCGCAGCAACAAGGCCAGCTCCGGGTAACCGTATTCCTGCCCCGCCGCACGCAGCGCCACGTGGGCCGACAAGGCATGCACACGAAGCGCTCCGGCGCGGTCGAATCGCTTCACCGCAACGGCATGTCCGTCTGCCAGGCGCACCGGCATCGTCGTGCAGACATCAACACCTGCTTTCGCTGCAAGTGTCATCGCTGCATGTTCGACCAGCGGGCTGTCGGTGGGTGCGCCGGCCTCGCCGAACTTGACGATCCAGGGCGCGCCGTCGATGGTCAGCAAGGCCTTGGGCCGCGCTCCGCCGAGCGTGGCACCGGGTGCGACCAGCCGCCGCAGTGGTTCTTCCACCGGCTCACCGGCTTCGACGCGGCGCACCAGATCGTGGATCGCCTGCACATCGCCAATCGCCGGCAGCGGGCCGCGATCGCGCGGCTGGTATGCGGCGGCCGAAGTCGAGACGCCGAGTGCGCCGAACCGGTCGTCGCCGGAAAAGTACAGGTACTCCAGCGTCGACAGGCGCGCCGGACGGTCGAGCAGGCGGATGACACGCTCGCCCCAGCGGTCGGGCCGCGCGTCGTCGACTGCGCCGGCGGCCGCGTCGGCCTCCGCGGGCAGGAATTCACCGACCTGCAAAGGCAGGTCTTCGCTGAGGGCCTGGCCTGATGCCAGCCATGGCGGTGCATATTCGAGCGAGACGCCGCCAGGGTGTTGCGAGCTGCGGCGCACGTGCCGCAGTGTTCCGACCAGGCGCGGGTGCGCCGGATCGACCAGCCACCAAAGCCAGAGCGAGTCGGTGACCCGGTAGGCGCTCATGGTGCCGCTTTCGAGTGGCGAGCCAGCCGTTGGCGAGCCTCGCGCACATCGAATTCGAGCGCACTGCGGTCCAGCGAAGGGTCGGCGAGTGTGGGCAACGCGTCGGCACGCCCCATCAGCCACAGCGCAGCGGCGTAAACGCCCATGCCCACGCCGGGATCGCCGTCTTCAAGACGTTGCAGCGTGCGCACCGACACCCCGATGCGTTTGGACCACTGGCGCAGCGATTCTTTGCGACGAACCCGCGCCAGCGCAAGATTGGCCCCCAATTCCCTGAGCGCCTGGACGGCCTGCGGCGGCAGCCAGTCGTTGTGAGTCGATGACTTTGACATGCCATTAAGTATCTCATACACACAATATAGTGACATTTAATGTCACATAAAATCTTCCAATGGGTCCTGCGCCGTTCCCGTGCTTCTTCACGCTGGCGCGGCAGGCGATGATCCTGAAGCCTGCCGAGTGGCCCCTAAAATGCGGCGCCATGCACGACAACATGGGCGAACCCAGCGGCACGCGAGCTGCTCCGGAAGCCCCCGAACTGAAACCGCTGCTGACTGCGCTGGCAGTGAACGCCGTCGGCCTGCCGGCGCTGCTCGCTTTCAACCTGCCGCCCTCGTCCACATTCCTCAACCAGGCCGCGGCACTGGTCGGCTGGGGCGCTTTGCTCACCGTGCTCGCGGGCTCGATGCAGGGCGGCGGGGCGCGCTGGTCGAGCGGCGCCCGGGCGTTGCAGGCCGCGCTTGCCTTGTTGCTGTTCGCCGCACTCGCTGCGCCGCTCTGGGCCAGCGCGCCCTGGTCGCTGGCGCTTTCGTCCGCCGGCTTGATCGGGGCGGCATCGCTCACGGCGCTGGTCGGTGCTTCGCTGCAACGCGCCGGCCTCGGCACACTGGCGTTTCGCGCGCTGTGCATCGGCTTGGCCGTGGCCGGCGTGGCCAGCAGTCTGGTCGGCATCGTGCAGGTCTACCTGCCCGCGTGGGCCGACGGCAACTGGATCGCGCCGAGCGGTATTGCCGGCCGGGCTGTCAGCAACATGCGCCAGCCCAACCACATGAGCAGCTTGCTGTTGTGGGGTGTCATCGCCGCGGTCTGGTTGAGCGACACGGCCGGTGCCACCCGCACGGCACGCACTGTCGCCCGCGGTGCCGTGCTGCTGATGCTGTTCGGCCTGGTGCTCAGCGGCTCGCGCACCGGCATGCTCGGCACCGGCTTGCTCGCGCTGTGGGGTTTGCTCGACCGCCGCCTCTCGCGCCAGGCGCGCGCCGTGCTCGTGCTCGCACCGGTGGTCTTCGCGTTGTTCTGGTGGGGCGCCGCGGCGTGGAGCCACCACAGCCACGAAGTCTTCGGCGGCGACGCACAGTTCAACAAGAGCGACATCTCAAGCTCACGCTTCGGCATCTGGGCCAACACGCTGGCCTTGATCCAGGCGCACCCTTGGTTCGGGGTCGGCTTCGGCGAGTTCAACTTTGCGTGGACGCTCACGCCGTTCCCAGGCCGCCCGGTCGCGTTCTTCGACCACACCCACACCCTGCCGCTGCAGTTCGCGGTGGAGCTCGGCCTGCCGCTCGCGGCGCTGGTGTGCTCGTTGCTGCTGTGGGCCTTGTGGGGCAACCTGCAGCAGGCGCTGCGCAAGCCTTCGGCCATCGAGATCGAACCCGCCGGCGTGCACCGCGCTGCCTTCGTGATGGTGCTGATGGTGCTGCTGCACAGCCTGCTGGAGTACCCGCTCTGGTACGCCTACTTTCTGCTGCCGGCGGCGTTCGCGTTCGGCCTTGGCGTCGAGCGCCCGGCCGAGGCGGCCCCGGCCGAAGCCCCGACCGGTCGGGCCAGAACGCGCCCGCTGCTGGTGGCCTCGATGCTGCTGATGGTGGGCAGCCTGCTCTCGGTGGCCGACTACCTGCGGGTCGTCAAGATCTTCGTGCCGGCCGAGACCGCGCCGCCGCTGGCCGAGCGCATTGCCGACGGCCAGCACAGCGTGTTCTTCGCGCACCACGCCGACTACGCCGCTGCCACCACAGCCGAGCACCCGTCCGATGCGATGGCCGCGTTCACGCGCGCCCCGCACTACCTGCTCGATGCGCGGCTGATGATGGCCTGGGCCAAGGCACTGAACGAAGCGGGCAAGGTCGAAGAAGCGCGCTTCGTGGCGCAGCGCCTGAAGGAATTCAGGAACGCGCAGTCGGCCGAGTTCTTCGCGCCGTGCGCCGAAACCGAACCGGCCGAGCCACCGCCGTTTCAGTGTCTGGCGCCGCGTCAGGTGTTTCATTTCGAGGACTTCAGGTAACGGCCGGGTGCTCGCTGCTCGGTGATGCTACCCTTACCAGGGTTGGATCGATCTAAAAAGGGTAAGACCATGAACGCCACCACCACCTTGTCGAAGAAGTTCCAGATCTCGGTGCCCAAGGCCGTGCGCGAGCAGCAGCGCTGGGAGGCGGGCCAGCAGTTCGTCTTCATTCCCAAGGCGCTGGGCGTATTGATGGTGCCGGTGCCGGCGCTCGAGCAGCTCAAGGGCATTGCCAAGGGCGCCAAGGCCACGGGCTACCGTGATCGCGAAGATCGCTTCTGATGCGCGTGGTCGACACCTCGGCGTGGGTCGAGTGGCTGATCGGCAGCGCGTTGGGCAAACGGCTGGCGGCCGAGTTTCCGGCGCAAGACGCCTGCGTCGTGCCGACCATCGTGCAGCTCGAACTCTCGAAGTGGTTGCTCAGAGAAGCCGACGAAGACCGTGCCGACAGCGTGATCGCCCACACCCAGACCTGCGTGGTCGTGCCGTTGGACACCGACATCGCGCTGCTGGCCGCCGAGCTGCACCAGCGCCACAAGCTGGCCACCGCCGACGCCATCGTCTACGCCACGGCACAGATGCAAGGCGCCGATCTGCTCACCTGCGACACGCACTTCGATGGGCTGCCGGGGGTTGCTTACTTTCGCAAGCGGGCTTGATCTCCGGTCAGCTTGGAGCGATCCAGTCGCCCGACTTTCCCCCGTGCTTCTCCAGCACGCGGATCTCGCCCATGACCATGCCGCGGTCGGCGGCCTTGCACATGTCATAAACGGTGAGCAGGCCGATCTGCACGGCCGTCAGCGCTTCCATCTCGACGCCGGTGCGGCCCAGCGTTTCGACCTGCGCGGTGCAGCGCACACTGGCACTCGCGGCGTCGATTTCGAACTCAACCATCACGCGCGTGATCGGCAGCGGGTGGCACAGCGGGATCAGCTCCGAGGTGCGCTTGGCCGCCTGAATGGCCGCGACGCGTGCCACCCCGATCACGTCGCCCTTCTTCGCGGTACCACCCTCGATCAGCGCCAGCGTCGCAGGCAGCATGCGGATCACGCCGCTGGCCCGCGCCAAGCGGTGGGTTTCGCTCTTGGCCGACACGTCGACCATGTGGGCCTGGCCATGCGCGTCGAAATGTGTCAGCGGGGAAGATGGCGTTGAACTCATGGGGCGAAACACTCTCGAAAGCTTTGTGCGGCATGATGCCACGCACGATCTACCCCTTGAAACTCTGCGCCCGCGCCGACCCGTTTTGCCTGACTCCCGTTTCCGCCGTTCACCGCTGCATGTGCGCTTCGTCGCCGCGGCGTGCGCCGCTGCGTTGTTGATGGGTGCGCCGGCCTGGTCGCAGAACCAGCTGCCGGCGCTCGGTGACCCGGCCTCCGAAGACTTCAACCTCGGCACCGAACGCAAGCTCGGCGACGAGATCATGCGCGAGATTCGCGCCGACCCCGATTACCTCGACGACCCGGTGCTGCTCGAATACCTGCAGTCGCTGTGGCAGCCGCTGGTGGCGCAGGCGCGGGTGCGTGGCAACATCAGCGCCGACATCGACCAGCGCATGGCGTGGGAGCCGTTCCTCGTGCGCGACCGCAGCGTCAACGCGTTCGCGCTGCCCGGCGGTTATGTCGGCGTGCACCTCGGCCTGATGGCCATCACCGCCACGCGCGACGAGCTCGCTTCGGTGCTCGCGCACGAGCTCTCGCATGTCACGCAGCGCCACATCGCGCGCAGCATCGGCAACAGCAAACGCCAGTCGCTGGTCAGCCTGGCGGGTTTGATCGTCGGGGTGCTTGCCGCCAGCCGTGCCGGCAGCAGCAGTGTCGACGCCGCCAACGCGGCCATCGCCGGCAGCCAGGCGCTGGCGATCCAGGGCCAGCTCAACTTCTCGCGCGACATGGAGCGCGAGGCCGACCGGGTCGGCTTCGCGATGATGTCGGGCGCCGGTTTCGCGCCCGGCGGCATGGCGGCGATGTTCGAAAAACTCGACCAGTCTTCGCGCCTGAACGACAGCGGCGGCTTCCCCTACCTGCGCAGCCACCCGCTCACCACCGACCGCATCGGCGAGGCCCGTGCCCGGCTCGGCGCTGCCCCGCCCGCGCCGCTCGTGAGTGTGCTCGAACACTCGGCTGCGCAAGCGCGCGCCCGCGTGCTGATGGACTCGCGCGTCGATGCGCTGCGGCGCTGGCAGGCGCTCGACGCCGAGCGTGGTTCGGCCAGCGTGGCCGACAAACTCGCCAGCGCCTACGAAAGCGCGCTCGGCTCGACCCTGCTGCGCGACTGGGCGCGTGCCGACGCGTCGATCGCGGTGGCGCTGAACATCGTGCGCACCAGCCCACGCAGCGACGCACGCGCCGAGCGCGCGGTAGTGCTGCTGAACGCGCAGTCGCTGCTGGCGCGGGGTGATGTGATCAAGGCCAACGCCGCGCTCCTGCCGTATGCTGGCGACGGGTCGCGCCCGGTGCTCTTGCTCACCACGCAAGCCGTGCTGGCCGAGTCGGCGGCCGGCACACCCCGGCCCGACGACGCGGCGCTGAACCTGCGCGCTTCCGAACTGCAGACCTGGGTCGCGCTGCGCCCGCTCGACCCGCTCGCGTGGACGGCGCTGAGCCAGGTCAGCGAACGCCTCGGCCAGCCGCTGCGCGCCATCCGCGCCGACGCCGAAGCGCGGTTTGCGCTCGGCGATCTGGTGGGCGCGGTCGACCGTCTGCATGCTGGCCAGCGCCGTGCGCGCAGCGGCGGTGCCGTCGATTTCATCGACGCCTCGGTCATCGACGCGCGGCTGCGCGACGTGGAGTTGCTGCGCAAGCAGCTCAAGGCCGACGAGAAGGGGCCGCGATAGGCGCCGTCTGCTGAGCCCGCGCTCTTAGACTTGCCCGCAAACACAGGCCGGGAGTCGGGATGCAACAAGGGTTCTTCGAAAAAGCAGCGCTGCTATTTTGCGCACTCTGGGCACCGAGCAGCCACGCCGCCACCATCACCAGCGTCAGCCCGCAAGGTGAAGTGGCGCAGGTGCGCCAGATCACGGTCAAGTTCTCCGAGGCGGTCGTGCCGTTTGGCGACTTGCGCTTGCCCGACCCGATGAGTCTGGCCTGCCAGGGCGCGGTGCCCGCCGGCGCCGGCCGCTGGGCCAACGACCGGGTCTGGCTCTACGACTTCAGCGAGCCGCTCGGCCCGGGCACACGCTGCACGCTGAAAGTCCGCAGCGACTGGAAGCCGAGCACCAGTGCGCTCACCGGCCCCACCGACCACAGCTTCACGACCGGCGGCCCGGCGGTCGTTTCGATGCAGCCCTACGACGGTGGGCAGATCGAGGAAGACCAGTATTTCCTGCTGCGCCTGAACGGCGCCGCGGCGCCGGCCACGGTGCTGGCGAACGCCTGGTGCGAAGTCGAAGGCATCGGCGAACGTTTGCCGGTGCGTGTGATCGACGGCGAGCCGCGCACGCAACTGCTCAAGGCCCGCAGCATCAACAAAACCCAGGCCGAGCGCACGCTCGTGCTCACCTGCGCGCGCCCCTTGCCGAATGGCAGCGCGGTGCGTTTCATCTGGGGCAAGGGCATCGGCGCGGCGGCCAACCCGAAGGTCGTGACCAGCAGCGAACAACGTTTCCGTTTCACGGTGCGGCCGGCTTTCACGGCCGAGTTCTCGTGCGAGCGCGAACGTGCCAACGCGCCGTGCCTGCCGATACGGCCGATGAGCCTGCGCTTTTCGGCGCCGATCTCGCGCGAAGCGGCGGCGCTGGTGCGGCTGAAGCCGGCCACCGGTGAAGCCTTCAAGCCGGTCTTCGACAAGGACGACAAAGCAACGGAGCTGAGCGACATCAACTTCCCGAAACCGCTGCCCGAAAACGCCACCTTCGCGGTCGAGCTGCCGCGCGAGCTGAAAGACAACGCCGGCCGGGTGCTCTCGAACGCCGCGAGCTTTCCACTCAAAGTGGCCACCGGCAACGCACCGCCCATCGCCAAGTTCGCCGCTGCGCCCTTCGGTGTGATCGAGCTCAATGCCGAGCCGGTGTTGCCGGTCACGCTGCGCCATGTGCAAGGCGACATGCGGCCAGCGGCCGCCAGCGGGCAGGTGCGCGTGCGGCGTTTGCAAACCGACGCCGACATGCTGGCGTGGTACCTGCGGCTGCGCAAGTACGACGCCGGCCAGCTCTCGGCGCGCGAAGCGGGCTGGCCCGAGAAGGACTGGTTCACGTTCGAAGAAACGACCAACGCGCAGGGCCGCAAGGTGCGCCAGCGCATCGAGCGTTACGTGGGCACTCGCGAACTCTCGCTGCTCAACCAGGACAGTGCGGCGAAGCGCCTGGACCTGCCGCAACTCGTGGGCGGAGACCCGCGCCCGTTCGAGGTGGTCGGCATTCCGCTGGCGGAGCCCGGGTACCACGTCGTCGAAATCGAATCGGCGCGGCTGGGTGAATCGCTGCTCGACAAACGAGCGCCGATGTTCGTGCGCACCGGTGTGCTCGTCACCAACCTCGGCGTGCACTTCAAGCTCGGGCGCGAGAACAGCGTGGTCTGGGTGACAACGCTCGACCGCGGGTCGCCGGTCGCAGGTGCCGATGTCGTCGTCAACGACTGCAACGGCACCAAGCTGTGGTCGGGCCAGACCGACGCACAAGGCATCGCACTCGCGGCGCAGGCCTTCGACACCCGCTTCGATAATTGCGCAGCCGACAGCGGCTTGTTCGTCACCGCGCGAAAGGCCGATGCCAAAGGGGCGGTCGACACTGCCTTCGTCTTCAGCAGCTGGCAGAAAGGCATCGAAGCCTGGCGCTTCAACGTGCCGACCGGGCGCGGCGTCGAGCCCGACGCGCGCGCCGCGACGGTGTTCGACCGCACGCTGTTCCGTGCTGGCGAAACGGTGTCGATGAAACACTTCCTGCGCTTCGAGACTTCGACCGGCCTCGCGAACGCCAGGCCCGACGAGTTGCCCACACGCATGAAGATCGTGCACGAGGGCACGGGCCAGGAATTCATGCAGCCGCTGCAGTGGAACGGCGCGCGCCACGCCGTGGCGACATGGAACATTCCGGCCGCCGCCAAGCTCGGTGTATACAACGTCGTGCTCGACCGCGAGGCCGGCAGCCGGCGGCGCGAGTGGACCAGCGGCAACTTCCGCGTCGAAGAGTTCAGGCTGCCGCTGGTCGACGCGCGCCTGAGCGGCCCGAAGGCCGTGGCCGCAGCGCCGAAGGAATTGCCGATCGAGCTGCAGCTGAACTACTTCTCGGGCGGCCCGATGGCGCAAGTGGCCGCACGGGCCAGCGCAGTGCTGAAGAGCCGCGCCACGAGCTTCAGCGGCTACGACGAATTTTCTTTCGAGCCACCGCGCGAAGCGGCCAAGGCGCAGGCCGGTGGCGACGACAGCGAAGGCGAATCGGGTGCGAACGACAGCAAACTCGTCGCCGACAAACTGCCGCTCACCACCGACAAGAATGGCGCCGCGAGCTTCACGCTGAAAGACCTGCCGAAGATCACGCGGCCGAGCGAGCTCAGCGCCGAGGTCACCTACAACGACCCGAACGGCGAAGTGCTGACCGTCTCCAGCAGCATCCCGCTCTGGCCGAGCGCGGTGGTGCTGGGCGTGAAGACCGGCTCGTGGGCGAGCAGCCGTGGCAAGGTCAAGTTCACCGTGCTCGCGCTCGACACGAAGGGCGCAGCACTGAACGGGCAGAGCGTGGAAGTGCGCGGCCGCCTGAGCCAGACCATCAGCACCCGCAAGCGCATGGTCGGTGGTTTCTACGCCTACGACAACCGCACCGAAGTGAAAGACCTGGGCGCGCTGTGCAGCGGCAACACCGACGAGCGCGGCCTGTTGTTGTGCGAGGCCGAGCTGAACAGCGCCGGCCAGGTCGAACTGATCGCGAGCGCGAAAGACGCGGCCGGCAACCCGGTGCAGGCCGCTGCCGGCGTGTGGGTGACGAAACAGGGCGAGCTCTGGTTTGCGCAAGACAACGACGACCGCATCGACGTGCTGCCCGAGAAAAAGCGCTACGAACCCGGTGAGACCGCCCGGCTGCAGGTGCGCTCGCCGTTTCGCGAAGCGACCGCGCTGCTCAGCGTGGAGCGCGAAGGCATCATCGAGTCGCGCGTGGTCACGCTGCGCGGCGACGACCCGACGATCGATCTGAAGATCGAGAAGACCTGGGGCCCGAACGTGTATGTGAGCGTGCTTGCGTTGCGCGGGCGGATTCGCGACACGCCCTGGTATTCCTTCTTCACCTGGGGCTGGAAAGAGCCGCTCGCCTGGGCCCGCAGCTATTGGTACGACGGGCGCGAATACCAGGCGCCGACCGCGATGGTCGACCTGGCCAAGCCTGCGTTCAAGCTCGGCGTGGCCGCGCTGCAGGTCGGCATTCGTGCGCACGAGCTGCAGGTGAGCGTGGTGGCCGACAAGCCGCAGTACGCGGTGCGCCAGAAAGCGAGCGCGCGCATCAAGGTGCAGTTCGAAGGCAAGCCGGTAGCCGGGGCCGACGTGGCTTTCGCGGCCGTCGACGAAGGCCTGCTCGCCTTGCGTGGCAACGAGTCGTGGGACTTGCTGAACGCGATGATCCGCCAGCGCGCCTGGGGTGTTGAAACCGCCACCGCGCAGAGCGAAATCATTGGCCGCCGCCACTACGGCCGCAAGGCCGTGGCGGCGGGCGGCGGTGGTGGGCGGGGCAGCACGCGCGAGCTGTTCGACACGCTGCTGGTCTGGAAAGCGAGCGTGGCGCTCGACGCCAACGGCGAGGCCGTGGTCGAGGTGCCGCTCAACGATTCGCTGACGAGCTTCAAGCTGGTCGCGATCGCTGACGCCACCAGCGCGGCCGGCACGCAGCAGTTCGGCAGCGGCAGCACCAGCGTCCGCGTCACGCAGGATTTGCAGTTGCTCTCGGGCCTGCCGCCGCTGGTGCGCGAAGGCGACAGCTTCAGCGCGATGCTGACGCTGCGCAACACGACGGCGCGCGAGATGAAAGTGCGGGCCACGCTGGAGGGCGTGGCGAATGCGGCGGGCGCGATGGGTGCCGACATCACGCGCACGCCGCTCAAGTTCGCGCCGCAGGACGTGGTGCTCGCCGCGGGCTCGGCGAAGGAACTCGTCTGGCCGGTCAAGGTGCCCGCCGATGTATTCAGCCTGACCTGGGAAGCGGCGGCCGAAGAGCAGGGCGGCGCATCGGCGCCCGAGCGCGTCAAAGACCGCCTGAAGATCACACAGCTCGTCTCACCGGCCGTGCCGGTGCGCGTGATGCACTCCACGCTGCAGCAGCTCGAAGGCAGCTTCAGCTTGCCCGTTGCCGCACCGGCCGACGCCTTGCCCGAGGCGGGCATGAAACGTGGCGGCATCGTCGTTGGTGTTCAGCCCAGGCTCAGCGGCGCCTTGCCTGGCATGCGGCGCTTTTTCGAGACTTACCCGTTCGTGTGTCTGGAGCAGAAGACTTCGAAGGCCGTCGGCCTGAAGGACGCGGCGCTGTGGAGCGCTGTCGCCAACGCGCTGCCGACCTATCTCGACAGTGATGGTCTCGCGAGCTACTTCCCGCCGCGCACTGAGGACGGCCCGCGTGGCAGCGACCGGCTCACCGCCTACGTGATCGCCGCCACGCACGAAGCCGGGTTCGAGCTGCCGGCGAGCGCGCGCAGCGCGATGCTCGACGGCCTGGCCGCGTTTGTAGAAGGCCGCATCGAGCGCAAGTTCTGGTCACCGAAGGCCGACCTCGACGTGCGCAAGCTCGCCGCGATCGAAGCGCTGTCGCGCCACGGGCGTGCGAGCCCGAAGATGCTCGGCTCGATCAAGCTCACGCCGAACGTTTGGCCAACCGCCGCGGTGATCGACTGGCTGCGCATCCTGAAAAAGGTCGAGGGCATTCCGAACGTGGCCAAGCGGCTCGAAGAAGCGAACCAGATCTTGCGCGGCCGCCTGACCTACGCCGGCACCACGCTGAAATTCAGCAACGAAGAAGACGACTTCTGGTGGTGGTTGATGGACAGCGCCGACGCCAACGCGGCGCGCCTGATCCTCGCAGTGCTCGACGACCCAGCTTGGAAGGACGACATTCCCCGCATGGTCGTCGGCTCGCTCGGCCGCCAGCGTGGCGGTGCGTGGCTCACGACCACGGCCAATCTTTGGGGCTCGCTCGCACTCGACAAGTTCTCGGCCAGGTTCGAGTCGGTGATGGTCGCCGGCCGCACGACGGCGGCGCTGTCCGGTTCCAACGGCGCCGTCGATTGGGCGAAGAGTGTCGACGGTGGCTCGATCAATCTGGCCTGGCCGGCGCAGCCGTCGCCCCTGACGGTGGCGCAAGACGGCAGCGGCAAACCCTGGCTCACGGTGCAAAGCCTCGCCGCCGTGCCGCTGAAAGCGTCGATCCGCGCCGGCTACAGCGTCGCGCGCAGCCTGATCGCGGTCGAGCAGAAAGATCCAGCGAGCGCCAAGACCGGCAAGTGGTCGCGTGGCGACGTGCTGCGTGTGCGCCTGGAAGTCGATGCGCAGAGCGACATGACCTGGGTCGTCGTCAGCGACCCGGTGCCAGGCGGCGCGTTGATTCTCGGTTCAGGGCGGGGCCGCGATTCGGCGATCGCCACCAGCGGCGAGAAGCGTGCCGGCACCGCCTGGCCTGCGTTCGAAGAGCGCAGATTCGAGGCCTTCCGCAGTTATTACGAGTACTTGCCGCGCGGCAAACACGTCATCGAATACAGCGTGCGCCTGAACAACCCCGGCAAGTTTTCGTTGCCACCGACGCGTGTGGAAGCGATGTACGCGCCCGAGAGTTTTGGCGAGCTGCCGAACGCGGCGCTGGAGGTCGGGCCGTGAGATTCGCGCACTGCATCGCCGTCTTGTCGCTGGCTGCGGGCGTGGCGGTGGCGCAAGCACTGCCGACGTTTGCCGAAGTGAAAGCGGCGCACCGGCCGTCCGACATCACGCTGCTCGATCGCCACGGCGTCCCGATTCAGACCTTGCGCGTCGACAAGACCGTGCGGCGTTTGCCGTGGGTACCGGTGGCCGACATGTCGCCGGCCTTGTTGCAGGCCATCGTGCTCAGCGAAGACCGGCGCTTCTACGAACACAGCGGTGTCGACTGGAGCGCGGTGGCGCGCAGCGCCTGGGGCAATGTGTGGAACCAGAAGACCCGTGGTGCCTCGACGCTGACGATGCAGCTTGCCGGCCTGATCGACGATGGCCTGGCGCGCCCCGCGGCCGGCCGCAGCGTGGGGCAGAAGATCGGCCAGGCGCTGACCGCCACACAGCTCGAGACACGCTGGAAGAAGAGCGAGGTGCTCGAGGCTTATCTCAACTCGGTGTCGTTTCGCGGCGAGATCGTCGGCATCGACGCGCTCGCGCAGACGCTGTTCGGCAAACACCCGAGCGGGCTCGACGCGCAAGAGGCCGCGCTCGCCGCGGCGCTGGTGCGCGGGCCGAACGCGCCGGCAGCGACCGTCGCGCAGCGCGCCTGCGGCGTCTTGCAGCTTCAATCGGCGAGCTGCACCGGCGTGGTCGCGTTGACCGAGACCGCGTTGGCCAGGCGCGGCGGCATGCCGCTCGACGAACAGCTCGCACCGCACTTCGCGCGCCAGGTGATCTTGGCCGATGGCGCGGCAGTGCAACGCAGCACGCTCGATGCGGGGATGCAGCGCGTGGCGGTCGCGGCGTTGCGGCGCCAGCTCGCCGAACTCTCGGGCCGCAACGTCGAAGACGGCGCGCTCGTCGTGCTCGACAACCGCAGCGGCGAGGTGATCGCGTGGGTCGGCTCCAGTGGCAACCTGTCGGGCGCCGCGCAGGTCGATGGCGTGCTGGCGCGGCGCCAGCCCGGCTCCACGCTCAAGCCCTTCGTCTACGAACTCGCGTTCGAGAAGAAGCTCATCACGCCGGCCAGCCTGCTCGACGATTCCGCGGCGCAGATCGAAACCGCCGGCGGCCTGTACCTGCCGCAGAACTACGACCGCGACTTCAAAGGCTGGGTCAGCGCCCGCACCGCGCTCGGTGCGAGCCTGAACGTGCCTGCCGTGCGCGTCGGCGCGATGCTCGGGCCCGACGCACTCGTGCAACGGCTCAACGCCTTCGGTCTGGCGCTGCCGCAGCCGGGGGGTTACTACGGCAATGCGCTTGCACTCGGTGGCGCCGACGTGACACTGCTCGCGCTGACGAATGCCTACCGCGCTCTGGCCAACGGCGGCACGTTCACACCGGCGTTGTTGCGTGCAGCGTCAGCACCCACAGCGCCATCGCGTGTCGCCGACCCGGCGGCGGTGTATCTGGTCGCGCACATCCTGGCCGACAACAACGCCCGTGTGCGCACCTTCGGCCAGATCAGCCTGCTCGCGACGCGCGGTTTCGCCGCGGTGAAAACCGGCACCAGCAAGGACATGCGTGACAACTGGTGCATCGGGTTCACCGACCGCTACACGGTCGGCGTGTGGGTCGGCAACGCGAGCGGTGCGGCGATGCACGGGGTGAGCGGCATCAGCGGCGCAGCGCCGGTGTGGCGCGCGCTGGTCGAGCACCTGCACCGAGGCAGGCCGTCGTTGTGGCCCGGCGTGCCGGCGGGGGTCGTGGGCGAACAGGTCGTGTTTGACGCGGCGCGCGAGCCTGAGCGAGAAGAATTCTTCATCCGCGGCACCGAGCAGCGCCGGCAAGGCGCCGGCACGCAGATGGCGAACGCACGGCGCTACGGCATCGCGAGCCCGCGCGACGGCAGCATCTTCGCGATCGACCCCGACATCCCGCCGGCCGCGCAGCGCATCAGCTTCGAAGGCGAACACGGCGTGTGGGTGCTCGACGGCAAGCGCCT
>JAYVTD010000551.1:0-2262 GCA_043774765.1 Rhizobacter sp.
GCGCAGTTCGGCTGGTTCGCCGCGCTCACGATGATTTCGCTGGCGCAGGTGGTGGCGCTCGAATTCACGATGCCGATCTGGACTGCGTGCCTGGCGGTCGGCTTCCTCGGCGAACGTCTGAACATCTGGAAGGCGCTCGCGATCGTGCTGGGGCTGGTCGGCGTGGGCCTGATCGTGCGGCCCTCGGCGGCGGGCCTGAGCCCGGGCCAGGCGATTGCGCTGGCGGCGGCGGTCGGCTTCGCGGTGTCGGTGACGCTGACCAAATCACTCACGCGCACCGACAGCGCCGTGGCCATCATCTTCTGGATGCTGGTGTTCCAGTCGCTGATCGGCGCCGTGCCGGCGCTCGCGACCTGGCGCTGGCCGTCGGCCATGGTCTGGGGCTGGGTGCTGGTGATCGCGTTCTGCGGCACCTTCTCGCACTACTGCATGGCGCGCGCGCTGCGCCACGCCGACGCCACCACGGTCGTGCCGATGGACTTCCTGCGGGTGCCGCTGATGGCGCTGGCGGGCTGGCTGGTGTATGCGGAGCGCGTCGACGTGTTCACCGTGGTCGGCACAGCGCTGATCCTGCTCGGCAACCTGCTGAACCTGAAACGTTCTGGCGTGGCGAGCGCCGGACGGGGCCGCGCCTGAGGCGGGGCCCGGCGCGGCGCGGCCGCTGCTTACTTGGCCTGGGGAGTGGCCGGCTTGGGCTGCGGAGTCGCCGGCTTCTTCTTGTCCTTCGCCCGCTTTTGTTTTTCTCTGCGAATGCCGCGGTCTTTGTCTGCGCTCATGGTCTTTCCGGGTTGGTTGATCGATGCGGCGTTGAGCCGATGGTGGAACGCACGCCGGCCGCTGTTGTACCACCCGCCGGCGTTGGACAATGCCGGCTGACGAGCCGCCGCAGCCCGGAATGGCCCGGCCCCTGACCCCAGCCGAAGAGAAACACCCCATGAACGAAGAAAATCCAGCGCCCGCGATGCCCGACCGCCTGTCCGTCGACCCGCGCAGCCCGCACCACGTCGCCGCCGTGTTCGAACGCGATATCGGCATTCGGCTGAATGGCCAGGAGCGTTCCGACGTGGAGGAATACTGCATCAGCGAAGGCTGGGTCAAGGTGCCCTCGGGCAAGACCCGCGACCGCAAGGGCCAGCCCTTGTTGCTCACCTTGAAGGGCAAGGTCGAAGCGTTCTACCGGTAGGCGAGGTGAGCCTCGGTCCGGGTCGGGTGGTTCGGCCGGGCCCCGGCCATCCGAATTCAAGCCACCTTGGCCCGCACCTCGTGCAGCACGGCGACGATCTTGTCGACCTGCTCCGCACTGAACAGCGCCTCGGGCCCGGCCGGGCTCAGGTCGGTGAACGGCGACTCGTACAAACGCGCGGCGTCCATCACGCCTTGCTCGGTCAGGTGTTCGACCAGCAGGTTCAGAAATTCGATCTGGTTCGCGGTGGCCGTGCCCGTGCTCAAGAACTCGTTGAAGAGGTCTTTTGCCGCGGCCCGGTCCAGCCCGACGAGCGAGCGCACGAACGCGGCCAGCCCGGTGCTCTCTTCACGCGCTCGGGTGATCTCGGCGGGCGAGCCGCCGGCCTCGACCAACAGGCGTTCGAGTTCTTCCAGATCGGTGACCGTCAGTGGCTGGTTGCGCCTCAGCTTCTGCAGTGCAATGCGGTCTTGATGCGCACGCAGAAACGAGCGCGCTTTCGCGCGAAAGCGTTCGAAGTCGGTGCCCACCGGAGTGACGCCGCTCAGCAGGATCTGAGTCGTTTCACCGATCTGGTCTTCGAAGTCGCTGTAGACGACCTTGCGGGCGCGGCGCTCGATCAGCTTGATCAGCGCGCGCAGCCGGCGCCGCGCCACCTCCAGCATCGGCACCGTCACGCCGGCCCACCACTCTTCGCCCAGCAGCGCCTCGATCAGCACGATCTCGTGCTTCACCATCGGAATGGCGGCCTGCTCGGCGAGCAGCCCCGCAATCTCTCGCACCTGACTGCGCAAACGCGCAAAGCCCGGCTCGGCGTGCAGCACGGCGAGCTGGGTGCGCAACAACAGCAGGTCGAATCGTTGGGCTTCTTCGTCTTCGCTTGGCAGCTCGTTCGGCAGCGAGGCCAGGCCCGCGTTGGGCGCCAGCAGGTCGGCCACACGCTCGGGCGTCAGGCCCTCCCAAGCCTTTGCTTCGCGGTACACCTCGACCAGCTTGCGCCGTGGCCGCACCAGAAAGTTGTCGACATTCATCGCCGCCACCTGTGTGCGCAGCAACTCGGCGGTGTCGCGCCGCACCGA
>JAYVTD010000552.1:0-2134 GCA_043774765.1 Rhizobacter sp.
CATGACCCACGTGCCCTACAAGGCCGACTCGCAGGCGCTGCCCGACCTGCTGTCGGGCAATGTCGACCTGATGTTCATGTTCCAGACCTCGGCCTTGCCACAGGTCAAGGCCGGCAAGCTGCGCGCGCTCGCGGTCAGCACCGCGAAGCGCTCGCCCGCGGCTCCCGAGCTGCCCACCGTCGCCGAGGCGGGCGTGGCGGGTTACGACTTCAACGGCTGGTTCGGCCTATTCGCGCCGGCCGGCACGCCCAAGGCCGTGATCGACGTGCTGGCCGCGGCATCGGTGAAAGCGGTGCATTCGCCGGATCTCCACCGCAAGCTGATCGACCAGGGGTTCGTGCCGGTCGCGCCCGACACGTCGGCGCAGTTCGCGCTGTTCTTCCAGAACGAAGTGGCGAAGTGGGTGCGCGTGGCGCGCGATGCGAAGTTGCAGGCGATCGACTGAGGACCGTTGGATGAACACCCCCCAAGCCTTCACGAGCCTGCGCGGCTGGCTGCGCCACTTGGCTGCCACCGACCGGCTGGCGCAGATCCGGCCCGGCGTGGCGCTCACCCACGAACTCGCGGCCATCGCCAAGCGGCTCGACGGCACCCAGGCGGCGCTGTTCCCGCAGCCGGGCGGGCACCCGATGCCGGTGGTGTCGGGCTTCATGTCCCGGCGCGCCTGGATCGCCGAGGCCATGGGCGTGCCAGATGCGCAACTGCTGCAACGTTTCCGCGCTGCGGCCGAACGGCCGCTGCCGTGGCGCGAAGTCGCCCGCGACGCCGCACCGGCGCAGCAGGTGGTGCATCGTTTCGGCGAGGGCGAAGGCGACATCCGCACGCTGCTGCCGATCCCGACGCACAGCGAACACGACGACGGCCCCTACATCACGGCCGGCCTGGTGATCGCACGCAATCCGAAGACGGGGGTGCAGAACGTCTCGATCAACCGCATCCAGATCCACGGCCGCGACCGGCTCGGCGTGCTGATCCTGCCGCGCCACCTGCATGCCTTCTTTGCCAGCGCCGAAGCGCAGGGCCAGGCACTCGACGTCGCGATCGTGATCGGCGTCGACCCACTGACCGCGCTAGCGTCGCAGGCGATCGCAGCGCTCGACTGCGACGAACTCGAGATCGCCGGTGCACTGCACGGCGCGCCGTTGCCGGTCGTGAAATGCACCACCAGCAATGTGCGCGTGCCGGCCGAAGCCGAGATCGTGATCGAGGGTCGCATCCTGCCGCACGTGCGCGAGCCAGAAGGTCCGTTCGGCGAATTCCCCAAGTACTACAGCGCCCGCGAAGAACGCGAAGTGATCGTGATCGACGCCGTGACGCACCGGCATGAACCGGTGTTCCACACCATCGTGCCGGCCGAGATGGAACACCTGCTACTCGGCGCGATCCCGCGCGAAGCGACGCTGCTGGCCCATTTGCAACGCAGCTTCCCGAACGTCAGCGACGTACACCTGTCGGTCGGCGGAGTCGCGCGGTACCACCTGCACGTGCAGATGAAAAAGACCCGCGAAGGTCAGGCCAAGAACGTGATCCTCGGCGCCTTCGGCGGCCACTACGACTTGAAGCAAGTGATCGTGGTCGATGAAGACGTGAACGTGCACGACCCCGCCGAAGTCGAGTGGGCTGTTGCCACCCGCTTCCAAGCCGACCGCGACTTGGTCGTGATCGCCGGCGCGCAAGGCTCAGCGCTCGACCCCTCGACCAGCGTCGCGTTCGCCGGCAACAAACCACCGCTCGAATGGCAGGGCTTCGGTGCCAAGATGGGTCTCGACGCCACCAAGCCGATCCGTTCGAGCGAGCACGTGTTCACGCGCGTGCGCATTCCGGGCGAGAGCGAAGTCGACCTGGCCACGGCAGTCACCGCCACCGGCACCGCCGCGCTCGCCGGCACATCGCTGGAGCGCGCATGAAGCGCCTGATCGTCGCGATCACCGGTGCGAGCGGTGCGGTCTATGGTGTGCGCTTGCTGCAGATGCTGCGCGCGCTGCCGGCGGTCGAAACGCATCTGGTGCTGTCGCAGGCCGGCGGGCTGACGGCGATGCAGGAGCTCGACATGGCGCGCAGCGATGTCGAGGGCCTGGCCGACGTGGTGCACAACCCGCGCGACATCGGCGCCAGCATCGCCAGCGGCTCGTTC
>JAYVTD010000553.1:0-8349 GCA_043774765.1 Rhizobacter sp.
ACTCGGCGCCGGCGCGCGGCCCGAGATCTGGAGCTATGGCCACCGCAACCCGCAAGGCGCTGCGCTGCACCCGAGCACCGGCGAACTCTGGGACGTGGAGCACGGCCCGCAGGGCGGCGACGAGATCAACATCGCACGCGCCGGCGCGAACTACGGCTGGCCGCTGCGCAGCTATGGCTGCAACTATGGTGACCGCGTGAGCGACACCTGCCGGCTCGGCGGCGGCACCCACGCACCGGAGTTCGTGGAGCCTTTGACGTATTGGGTGCCGACCTCGATCGCGCCGAGCGGCATGGCCTTCTACACCGGCAGCATGTTCCCCGAGTGGCAGGGCAACCTGTTCGTCGGCTCGCTCGCCGGGCAGGCGCTGTGGCGCGTGGTGCTGAACGGCGACACGGTGGTCTCGCGCGAGCCCTTGTTCGCGTCGCTCGGCGAACGCATCCGCAACGTGATGCAGGGGCCCGACGGCGCGCTCTACCTGCTGACCGACAGCGCGTCGGGGCGCATTCTGCGCGTGGCCCGGTAAGGACAAGGGCCTGTTAGCGCTATGGGAGGGTTCGGGCTCCGCGATGGGCCGGCTCTCTACAATGGGCTGGTGAACACACCCTCTGTCTGGATCAACGCCGACCTGCACTGCCACTCCGCCGTGTCTGACGGTACGCTGCAACCCGAAGTGCTCGCGGCACGCGCCAAGGCCAACGGCGTCGAACTCTGGGCCCTGACCGACCACGACGAAGTGGGCGGCCAGCAGCGCGCACGCGACGCCGCGCTGGCGCTCGGCCTGCCCTACCTGACCGGCACCGAAATCTCGGTCACGTTCGCCGACATCACCGTGCACATCGTCGGCCTCGGTTTTGATGCCGACAACGAAGCGCTGAAAGCCGGGCTGGCCGCCACCCGCGGCGGGCGCCGCGAACGTGCGCTCGAGATGGCCGAGGGCCTGGCCAAGGTCGGCATCAAGGGCGCGTTCGAAGGCGCGCTCAAGTACGTGAAGAACCCCGAGCTGATCTCGCGCACCCACTTCGCGCGGCATCTCGTCGAAAGCAAGGTCTGCAGCGACACGCAGGAGGTGTTCCGCAAGTACCTGGTCGAGGGCAAGCCCGGCTTCGTGGCGCACCGCTGGGCCACGCTGCGCAACGCCGTCACCTGGATCACGCAGGCCGGCGGAATGGCCGTGATCGCGCACCCGGCGCGCTACAAGTTCACCGCGAACGAAGAGTACGCGCTGTTCTCGGAGTTCAAGGCGCTCGGTGGCGAAGGTGTCGAGGTCGTGACCGGCAGCCACAGCGGCGCCGACGCGGTGCGCTACACAGAGACCGCGCTCGAATACGGCCTGCTCGCGTCGCGCGGCAGCGACTTCCACAGCCCGACCGAGAGCCACGTCGACCTGGGCACGCTGCCGCCGCTGCCCTCGCAGCTCACCCCCGTGTGGGAAGCGCTCGCAGCGCGCGTTCAACGGCCCGCATGAAACCTTGACGGGCCGCCGCCGCTGAAGGCGGCGCCAGACGATGTCGCAGTACTTCGAAGTTCACCCCGAGAACCCGCAGCAGCGTTTGCTCAAGCAGGCGGTGCATATCCTGCACGCTGGCGGCATCGCGGCGATTCCCACCGATTCGAGCTACGCGCTGGTCTGCCACCTCGACGACAAGACGGCGGCGCAGAACCTGCGGCGCATTCGCGGTGTCGACGACAAACACCACCTCACGCTGCTGTGCCGCGACCTGAGCGAACTGGCGAGTTACGCGCGTGTCGACAACAAGCAGTACCGGTTGCTGAAGCTCGGCACGCCGGGGCCTTTCACGTTCATCCTCGAAGCGACCAAGGAAGTGCCGCGCCGCGTCTCGCACCCTTCCCGCCGCACCATCGGCCTGCGTGTGCCGGCACATGCGGTCACGCAGGCGCTGCTCGAACTGCTGGGCCAGCCGCTGCTCGCCACCACGCTGATCGCGCCCGGCCAGCGCGAGCCGATGAACGACCCGCACCAGATCCGCGACCACTTCCAGAAGCTGATCCAGGCCGTGGTCGACGCCGGCGCCTGCCCGATGCAGCCGACCACCGTGGTCGACTTGAGCGGCGCCGCACCGGTGCTGGTGCGGCAAGGCCGCGGTGACGCCGCGCTGCTCGGTTTGAGCTTGATGGAGGCCGACGCACCCGCCGCTTGACCCGACACTGATCCGCGCCTTGACAGCGACGTCACTCAATACTAAAGTGATATCACTTTGCGATCATCGCAAGGCACTTTGGGAGGCAGTGACATGAAGAGAACAGCGTCGGAAGAACGGCCCGCTTCGTCGGGCAATGGTTTTGTCTACGTCGTGGTCGGGCTGGCGGCGATGGCCATTGGTGTGTTCATGCTGCTGAGCCGGCCCTCGCCAATGATGGCGGGGCTGTTCGGCCTGTGCATGCTGCTCGGCGCGTGGTGCCTGGCGGGGCTCTTTATGCTGCAGCCGAACCAGGCGGTGCTGCTGACGCTGTTCGGAAGCTACC
This sequence comes from Rhizobacter sp., assembly GCA_043774765.1. Classification (GTDB taxonomy): domain Bacteria; phylum Pseudomonadota; class Gammaproteobacteria; order Burkholderiales; family Burkholderiaceae_C; genus LMDS01. The sequence goes on from JAYVTD010000553.1 coordinate 2,488, forward strand.
GCGGCACCGACCGCAGCGAAGGCCTGCGCTGGGCCAACCCGTTCTACGCCAAGTCGAAGATGTCGGTGCGGGCGCGCAACTTCAACAGCGAAAAGCTCAAGGTCAACGACCTGCGCGGCAACCCGATCGAGATCGCCGCCGCGATTGTCTGGCGCGTCGAAGACACCGCGCAGGCGAGCTTCGACGTCGACAACTTCGAGACCTACGTGCTCACGCAGGCCGAGTCGGCGGTGCGCCACCTGGCGCTGAGCTACGCCTACGACAACATCGACGAGCCCAAACACGGCGAAGCGCGCGAGATCACGCTGCGCTCAGGCACCGAAGAAGTGGCCGCGGCCTTGCGCACCGAGTTGCAAGCACGCTTCGCGCAGGCCGGCATCGTGGTGGTCGACGCCAAGCTCACGCACCTGGCCTACGCACCCGAGATCGCCGGCACCATGCTGCGCCGCCAGCAGGCCGAGGCGATCATCGCGGCGCGCAGCAAGATCGTGCACGGCGCGGTCGGCATGGTCGAGCTCGCGCTCAATGGCCTGGCCGAACGCGGCCTGCTGCACCTCGACGACGAACGCAAGGCGGCGATGGTGAGCAACCTGCTCGTGGTGCTGTGCTCCGACCACGACGCCACGCCGGTGGTGAACACCGGCACGCTCTACAACTGATGCGCGGCGGGCGATCGCAACATGGCGAGCCCTGACAAGAAATCGTTCCTGCTGCGCATCGACCCTCAGCTGTGGGCCGAGATCGAGCGCCTTGCGGCGGCCGAGCTGCGCAGTGCGAACGCGCAGGTGGAATACCTGCTGCGCGACGCGCTCAGCGCACGTTCCGGCAAACGCAACGCGGCGCCGTCGCCGCAGCGCAAGCCGGCGCGCTGATCACCCCACTGGGTTGCGGGTGGCAGGAAGGTGTCGGCGGGCGTCGTTCATGCGTCGGGATCGATGCCCTTGATCGGCGCATCGGTCAGTACCGGACCGATCTCGACGATCTTCTCGTCAGTCGCTTCGTCCTTGAAGTTTCCCGGGTGCTTTTCAGCCGCCTTTTTCTCTGACTTTTCGAGCGCGACGCGTTGCGCTTCGTCGGTCAGGCCTGGCTTCTTGGTGGTGCTTGTCATACGGTCTCCGTCGTGCTGTGGGCGTGGAGCCAAAGATTAGGGTCGAGCGTGCTCGCGCGCCGTCGGTGCACTCCACGAACAGGTGCAGGAACTTTCCTACGCCTGCCGGGCGTGGAGTCTGCAATGCCCTGCGTTGAGATGGCCGCAATTCCTACAGCCGCTGTCCACGCTTCGCGCGAAGCTGAGCCTTGAGCACGTGCATGTGCACGCGTAACCGCTTTCAACTCCAGAGAGGAACACTTCGTGAAGAAACCGAACCCCGGCGCCGCCAAAGCGCTCGCCGCCCAAGCCGCCGATACGCAGGCGCTGGTCAATTCCATGCCCGACAACAGCAACAAGGCCCGAGAGATCGGCCGCGCCAACGCTGTGTCGCCGCCCGTGGGCTTGACCCGCAAGCCGGCCTCGCTCGCGGTGGGCGCGAGCACCTTGAGCGAGAGCAACGCGTCGGCGAAGACCGGCAGCGCCAAATCTTCGGCGGGCAGCAAAGCCGCACCCGGCGCGCTCGACCGCGCGCGCAGCGACGCCGCCGGCCAGGTGCTCACCACGAACCAGGGCGTGCCGATCGGCGACAACCAAAATTCATTGAAGGCCGGCCTGCGCGGCCCCACGCTGCTCGAAGACTTCATCCTGCGCGAGAAGATCACGCACTTCGACCACGAGCGCATTCCCGAGCGCATCGTGCATGCCCGCGGCTCGGCAGCGCATGGCTACTTCGAGGCTTATGAAGCACTGACGAAGTACACCCGCGCCGCGCCCTTCGCCGCTGCGGCCAAGCAGACTCCGGTGTTCGTTCGTTTCTCCACCGTGGCCGGCGAGCGTGGCTCGGCCGACACGGCACGCGACATCCGCGGCTTCGCGGTGAAGTTCTACACCGACGAAGGCAACTGGGATCTGGTGGGCAACAACGTGCCGGTGTTCTTCATCCAGGACGCGATGAAGTTCCCCGACCTCATCCACGCCGTGAAACCCGAGCCGCACAACGGCATGCCGCAGGCCGCGTCGGCCCACGACACGTTCTGGGACTTCGCTTCGCTGATGCCGGAGTCGACCCACACCTTGATGTGGGCCATGTCGGACCGCGCCATTCCGCGCAGCCTGCGCATGATGCAGGGCTTCGGCGTGCACACGTTCAGGCTGGTCAACGCGAAGGGCGAATCGCACTTCGTCAAGTTTCACTGGCGGCCGCTGCTCGGCACGCACTCGCTGGTGTGGGACGAAGCGGTGAAGATCTCGGGTGCCGACTGCGACTTCCACCGCCGCGACCTGTGGGACGCGATCGAAGCGGGCGAGTACCCGGAGTGGGAACTCGGCCTGCAGATCTTCACCGAGAAGCAGGCCGAGGGTTTCAGCTTCGACGTGCTCGACGCGACCAAGCTGATCCCCGAAGAACTGGTGCCGGTGCAGCCGGTCGGCCGCATGGTGCTGAACCGCAACCCCGACAACTTCTTCGCCGAGACCGAGCAGGTGGCGTTCTGCACCGCGCACGTGGTGCCAGGCATCGACTTCAGCAACGACCCGTTGCTGGCCGGCCGCCACCACTCGTATGTCGACACCCAGATCTCGCGCCTGGGCGGGGCCAACTTCCACGAGATCCCGATCAACGCGCCGGTAGCAAGGGTGCACAACAACCAGCGCGATGGGCTGCACCGCCAGACCATCCCGCGCGGCCGCGTCGCCTATGAGCCCAACTCGCTCGGCGGCGGTTGCCCGTTCCAGGCCGGCGTGAAAGGTTTTGTCTCGTTCCCGCAGCCGGTGCAGGAAGACAAGCTGCGCGGCAAGCCGGAGAAATTCGCCGACCACTACACGCAGGCCACCTTGTTCTACGAAAGCCAGACACCGGTCGAACAAGCGCACATCGCCGGCGGCTTCCGCTTCGAGCTGAGCAAGCTCACGGTGCCGGCGATCCGCGAGCGCATGCTGGCTTCGCTGGTGAACGTGTCGAGCGAACTCGCCGTCGCGGTCGCCGCGGGCCTGGGCATGGACGTGCCGCCGGCCCTGCCGCGCGCGATGGCCAAGCCGGCCAAGCCTGAAGTGACACGCTCGCCGGCGCTCTCGCTCACCGCGCTGCCGGGTGATGGCGGTATCCGCACACGCAAGATCGCGATCCTGGTGGCGCCGGGGGTGGTCGGCGCATCGATCGACGTGGTGCACACCGCGCTGCTGAAAGCCGGCGCGGTGCCGGTGCTGATCGCGGCCCGGCTCGGCGCGGTGAAAACGGCCGACGGCAAGGCGCTCGTCGCCACCGCGTCGTTCGAAAACGCGGCTTCGGTATTGTTCGACGCGGTGGTATTGCCCGATGGTGCGGCCGGTGTTTCGGCGCTGGCCGGCGACGGGCAGGCGCAGGAGTTCCTCGCCCACCAGTACCGCCATGGCAAGACCGTGCTGGCGCTCGGCGCGTCGCGTGGCTGGCTCGACAAGGCAGGCATCGCGGCGACCTTGCCTTCGGGCACGAAGGACGGTGGCATCGTGCTGAGCGATGGCAAGCACCCGGCGGCCGCCGCATCGGCCTTCATCAAGGCGGTGGGTCAGCACCGCCACCCAGAACGTGAAGCCGCCGCACTGAGAGTCTGACGGTGGCCAAACGCCTGCGCGCGGCCGGATGGTCGCGTGTGTTTGCACGCACCATGAAAGCGATCAGCCGCAGCGCAGCGCGCAGCGGCAGGGTTGCGCTCAAGCGCGCCGTCAAGCCGAAGCCCGCGCCTCGAAGCGCTGCACCGCGCACCGGCACCTGGCTCACCGGCATGGCGGTGGGCACGGCCGGTGCCCGCCGCTTCTGGCTCTACCGCCCGCCGGGCGTGTCACTCAGCGAACGCCTGCCCCTGATGGTGATGCTGCACGGCTGCGGCCAGGACGCGAAAGGTTTTGCGCTGAGCACGCGCATGAACAGCGTGGCAGCGCGCGCGCGCTTCTGGGTGTTGTACCCAGAGCAGGACCGTCTCGCCAACGCACAAGGCTGCTGGAACTGGTTCGACACCCGCTCGGGCCGCGCCCAGGGCGAAGCGGCGCTGATCGTCAACGCGATCGACCAGGTCTGCCTGATGCACCCGGTCGACCGCGAGCGCGTCGCGGTGGCCGGGCTCTCGGCCGGCGCCAGCATGGCGGCGCTGCTGGCGACACGCTACCCGGATCGTTTCAAGGCCGTGGTGATGCACTCCGGCGTTCCACCCGGCACGGCCGACTCGACCCTGTCGGCACTCGGTGCGATGCACGGTCGCCGCGGCACCAAGCCGCTGGCGACCCGCACTGACACAGAGGCGATGGCCTGGCCACCGCTGCTGGTGATTCATGGGGCTGCCGATCGCGTCGTATCGGCCCACAACGCCCAGGCGGCCGCACAGGTGTGGGCCACCGCTGCGGGCGCGATCGCCCTGGCGCCGCGCCGCGTGCAACGTGGCAAGCGCCACGCGATGGCGGTCACCGAGTTCAAGAAGCGCGGGCGCACCGCGGCGACGCTGGTCGAAGTCGAAGGCCTGGGACACGCCTGGAGCGGTGGGGTGGCGAGCGCGCCGTTCAGCGATGCGCAGGGGCCCGACGCTTCGCGTTTGGCCTGGGCCTTCGTGGCGAAACAGCTCGAAGGCAGCAAAGGCCGGCTCTGACCTTCACCGGCGCGGTGTGAATCGGCGAGCCGATCAGCGCGCAGCTTGCATTCGTAGCTGCCGCATCTTCTCTTCGTCGCGCGCGTCGTCGATTTCGCGCATCACGCTGCCGACATCGACCGCGCCGGCCTTCGGCACGAATTGCCCGGTGAGCACGGTGTCGGGCCGAAGCACACCACGCTGGTACAGGTCCCAGATTTCGGGGCCGAAGTGCGTGTCGAGCAGCTCGGGCGCGAAGCGACCGAAGTACAAGCTCAGGTTGCCCACGTCGCGCAGCAACATGCGCTGCGCGTGGTTGTTGCCGGCAGCGTCCACGGCCTGCGGCAGGTCGATGATCACCGGGCCGTCGGCCGCGAGCAGGATGTTGAATTCCGACAGGTCGCCGTGCACGACACCGGCGCAGAGCATGCGCACCACCTCGGTCAGCAGCGTGGCGTGGTGGGCGCGCGCCCGCTCGGGCGTGAACTGCACGTCGTTGAGCCGCGGCGCGGCAGCGCCGTGTTCGTCGGCCACCAGCTCCATCAGCAGCACGCCCTCGAAGAAGTTATACGGCTTGGGCACGCGCACGCCGGCCGCGGCCAGGCGGTACAGCGCATCGACCTCGGCGCTTTGCCAGGCCGCCTCTTGCGCTTCGCGGCCGAAGCGTGTGCCCTTGGCCATGGCGCGGGCCTGGCGAGAGTTCTTGACCTTGCGGTTTTCGGTGTAGTCGACGGCCTGGCGAAAGCTACGATTCGTCGCTTCCTTGTAGATCTTGGCGCAGCGCGTGTCGTCGCCGCTGCGCACGACGTAGACCATCGCCTCCTTGCCGCTCATCAACTGGCGCACGACCGTGTCGATGAGACCTTCGTCGACCAAAATCTGAAGTCTGGGAGGTGCTTTCATCCGGCGTATTCTGCGCTGCACGCCAGTTCGGTTTCTCTTCTGGTTTCTGCTCAACCCTTCAACGGAGTCCTTTCATGCGACACAACCCTCTGGGCCGAACCGGCCTCTTCGTTTCGGAACTTTGCCTCGGCACGATGACCTTCGGTGGCAGCGACGGCATCTGGGGAAAAATTGGCGACCTGCAGCAGAGCGATGCCGAGCGACTCGTGGGCCAGGCGATCGACGGCGGCATCAACTTCATCGACACCGCCGATGTGTATTCCGGCGGCGTGTCGG
>JAYVTD010000554.1:0-2166 GCA_043774765.1 Rhizobacter sp.
CGACCGCGGGCTGCTCGGCCTCGAACGGCAACCGGCGATGCACACGCCGTTCGCGCGAGCCTTCCGCGCGTTCCTCGCGAGCGTGGATGCGCAGTTCGACGTGTGCGTGATCGACACCAACCCGAACCCCGACATCCGGCTGATCGCGGCGCTCGCTTCCGCCGACTTCGTGCTGTCGCCGATCCAGCTGAATCAGGAAGCGATGGACGGCGTGCACGGGTTGTTGAATCACGACCGCGTGGGTGTGCGCAAGATCAAGGCCGTGCTGAGCCCGAAGCTGCAGCTCATCGGCTTGCTGCCGACGATGGTCGAGCCGACGCCGTTCCAGAAGGCCAACTTCGTGCAGGTCATCCAGCAGTACCGGCCTCTGATGATCCAGGTCGGCGCCGGTGCGGGCGAGTTCGCATTCGTGCCGCGTCGCTCTGCGATTGCCGAAGCGCAGGCGAGTGGCGCGGTGCTGTGGGAGATGAAGAAGACGGCCGCGCGCGATGCGTGGAAGGAGATCGAACCCGGCATCGCTCGCATCGCCGCCATCGTCAACGCGCAGGAGAAGGCACATGCCCCTGCAGCTTGACGACCTGGCCGCGCTGGATGCGCCTGTGCCCGACGCCGACGGTCGGCCGATGCTGCTTCCGCTCGATGACATCGACGAAGACCCCGAGCAGCCGCGCCACGAGTTCGACGCGAACGGTTTGCTCGAACTGGCCGCGACCATTCGTGACCGGGGCGTGCGTCAGCCGATTTCGGTTCGACCCAACCCGCAGCAATCCGGCCGCTGGGTTCTCAACTTCGGCGCCCGGCGTTTGCGTGCGTCGAAGCTGGCCGGGCTCACCGAGATACCCGCGTTCATCGACACAACGGTCGACAACTACGACCAGGTGATCGAGAACGAGCAACGCGAGGGATTGAAGCCGTTGGAGATTGCGCTGTTCGTGCAGAAGCGCTTGGCCAGCGGCGACAACCAGGCCGAGATCGCGCGGCGGCTCGGCAAGAGCCGTCAGTACGTGACGCTGGCCACCGCCGGGGTGATTACGATGATCAACGGCTTCGGCGCCGCCGCCGAGATCGAGCGCCTTCGCGCGACGCTCGCTTCGGAGACGGGCGTCCAGGTGCTCTACTCCGGGGCAGACATGTCCAAGCCGCAAGACATCGCCAGCATGGTTGCTGACGCCGAGTCGCGCTTCGGCGCCGTCGACATCGTCGTGAACAACGCGGGCATCCAATTTGTCTCGCCGGTGGACGAGTTCCCGGACGAAAAGTGGGCGCAGATCATCGCAATCAACCTGAGTTCGAACTTCTCCACGATCAAGGCGGCCCTGCCCGGCATGAAGCGCCGCAACCGAGGTCGCATCGTCAACATAGCGTCGGCACACGGCCTGGTGGCGTCGCCCTTCAAGTCGGCCTACGTGGCCGCCAAGCACGGCGTGCTCGGGCTGACGAAGACGGTGGCTCTCGAGCTCGCCGAGACCGCGATCACCTGCAATGCGATCTGCCCCGGCTACGTTCGCACGCCGCTGGTCGAAGGGCAGATCAAGGACCAGGCCAAGGCGCACGGCATGTCCGAAGAAGAGGTCGTGCGCGACGTCATCCTGGCGTCCCAACCGAACAAGCGCTTCGTCGAGCTGCAGCAGCTCGCCGACCTGGTGCTGTTCCTGTGTTCCGACAGCGCGTCGTCCATCACCGGTGCGGCTCTCCCCGTCGACGGTGGGTGGACCGCGCGCTGATGCCGAGTGCCCAACACAAACCTTCATTCATCATTGCTCAGGAGACAGAATGTCCGTCCACAAAGCTACGAACTCACTCGGTGCCACTCTGATGACCGCGCTCATTGCGGCGACCTTCGGTCTTGTCGCCCCTGCGACGCAGGCCGCACCCTTGAACGTCACGCTGCTTGGGACCGGCAGCCCGGTGCCGAGTAATGTTCGCTTCAGCCAGTCGACGCTCGTCGAGGCAGGCGACCAGAAGCTCCTGTTCGACCTAGGGCGTGGCGTGACGATCCGGCTCGCGCAGCTGGGCATTCCGTTCCGCGATGTCACCGCGAGCTTCATCACCCACTTCCATTCGGATCACCTGGTCGGCCTGCCGGACCTTTGGTTGACCGGGTGGTTGCCCACTGGCTTCGCTTCGCGCACGAAGCCGATGACGATTTACGGCCCGAAGGGCACC
>JAYVTD010000555.1:0-8619 GCA_043774765.1 Rhizobacter sp.
CTGCCCGTGATCGCCCGAACCGCGTTGGCGTTGATCGGCACCGTGTTGTTGCTGGCCGCCTGCGCCAGCGGCAAGCCCAAACCGCAACCGCTGGAGCCGCTGACGCCGAAGATCGTTGGCCGCGAGGTCTGGAGGAAGAGCGTCGAGACCATCAAGTTCCCGCTCGGCGTGGTGTCGCTGCGCGACAGCTTCGTCGTGGCCGATGGCGCCGGCACGGTGCTGGCGCTCGATGCGCAGAGCGGCCGCGAGCTGTGGCGTGGCAACGCCGGCAGCCAGCTCAGCGCCGGTGTCGGCAGCGACGGCCGCTTCGCGGCCGTGGTCACGCGTGAAGGCGAGCTCGTCGTCTTCGAACAAGGCCAGATCAAGTGGCGCAAGAGCGTGGGCGTGCGGGTCAACACCGCGCCGCTGGTGGCCGGCGAACGGGTGTTCGTGCTCGGCGCCGACCGCGGGGTGCAGGCCTTCGACGCGATCGACGGGCGCAAGCTCTGGGCGCTGCAACGCGCCGGCGACCCGCTGACGCTGACGCAGAACGGCGTGCTCGCCGCCTTCAAGGACACGCTGGTCGTGGGCCAAGGCCCGCGCATGGCCGGCGTCGACCCGCTGCTCGGCACGCTGCGCTGGGAAGTGCCGGTCGGCTCGCCGCGTGGCGCCAACGAAATCGAACGCCTGGCCGACCTGGTCGGCCCGGCCGCGCGCGTTGGCGACGTGTTGTGTGCACGTTCGTTCCAGGCCGCGGTGGGCTGTGTCGACGCCGAGAAGGGCACGATCGTCTGGAGCAAGAACATCGGCGGCACCGACGGCGTCAGCGCCGACGCGCAGTTCGTGTTCGGCGCCGATGCGTCAGACCGCGTCACCGCCTGGAAGTCGGCGAACGGTGAGGTTGCCTGGTCGTCAGACAAACTGCAGTACCGCGGCCTGAGCAGCCCCTTGAGCGTGGGCAAGACAGTCGTGTTCGGCGACGAAGACGGCACCGTGCACTGGCTCTCGCGTGAAACCGGCGAAGCGCAGCTGCGCCTCTCGACCGACGGCGGCGCCATCGTTGCAGCGCCGGTGGTTTCGGGAACGACCATGCTCGTGGTCACACGCAAGGGCGGGCTGTTCGCGTTCCGCCCCGAGTGAACAACGCCCCATGAAACCCGTCATCGCTGTCGTCGGCCGCCCGAACGTGGGCAAGTCGACGCTGTTCAACCGAATGACGAAAAGCCGCGATGCAATCGTGGCCGACTTTTCCGGCCTGACCCGCGACCGCCACTACGGCGACGGGCGCAGCGGCGAGCACGAGTTCATCGTCGTCGACACCGGTGGCTTCGAACCCGACAGCACGACCGGCATCGTCAAGGAGATGGCCAAGCAGACCCGCCAGGCCGTGGCCGAAGCCGACGCGGTGATCTTCGTCGTCGATGTACGGTCCGGCGTGTCGGGGCAGGACCACGACATCGCGCGTTACCTGCGCACGGCCGGCAAGAAGGTCGTACTCGCGGTCAACAAGGCCGAAGGCATGTCTGAATCGCCGCTGCTGGCCGAATTCTTCGAGCTCGGCCTCGGCGACCCGCACCCGATCTCGGCCGCGCACGGGCAGGGCATTAGCAGCCTGACCGATGCGGCGCTGGCCAACTTCGAGTTCGACGAGCCCGAGGGCGTTGCGGTGGAACAGAACGGCCCGATCCGGTTGGCGGTGGCGGGGCGGCCGAACGTCGGCAAGTCGACGCTGATCAACACCTGGCTCGGCGAAGAGCGGCTGGTCGCGTTCGACCAGCCCGGCACGACCCGCGACGCGATCACAGTGCCGTTCGAGCGCAACGGCCAGAAGTTCGAGCTGATCGACACGGCCGGGCTGCGCCGGCGTGGCAAGGTCTTCGAAGCGGTCGAGAAGTTCTCGGTCGTCAAGACATTGCAGGCGATCTCGGACGCCAACGTCGTGCTGTTGCTGCTCGACGCTACCCAGGGCGTGACCGACCAGGATGCGCACATAGCAGGCTACATCCTCGAATCGGGCCGCGCCGTGGCGGTGGCGGTCAACAAGTGGGACGCGGTCGACGCTTACCAGAAGGAAACGCTGCAGCGCTCGATCGAGCAACGCCTGGCGTTCCTGAAGTTCGCGCCGGTGCTGCACATCTCGGCCATCAAGCGGCAAGGCCTCGGGCCGGTTTGGAAGGCGATCGCCGACGCGCATGCCTCGGCCACGCGCAAGATGTCGACGCCGGTGTTGACGCGCCTGCTGCAGGAAGCGGTCGAGCACCAGGCACCGAAGCGCGCCGGTGCCTTCCGGCCGAAACTGCGATATGCCCACCAGGGGGGCATGAACCCACCGCTGATCGTGATCCACGGCAACTCCCTCGATCACATCACCGACACCTACAAGCGTTTCCTGGAAGGGCGCTTCCGCGAGCATTTCAAGCTCACCGGCACGCCAATGCGGATCGAGTTGCGCTCGTCGCGCAACCCCTTCGACACCAAAGACTAAAAACCGCGGTTCACTAGGGCATTGCACTGTTTTGCGCAGGTGCGCACAGGTGCTGTGTTAACGTGAACGCTTCTGAACTTTCATCACGGAGAATATCGTGAGCAACAAAGGGCAACTCCTACAAGACCCCTTCCTGAACCTGCTGCGCAAGGAGCATGTTCCGGTTTCGATCTACCTCGTCAACGGGATCAAATTGCAAGGCCACATCGAGTCGTTCGACCAGTATGTGGTGCTGCTGCGCAATACCGTGACGCAGATGGTCTACAAACACGCGATCTCCACGGTCGTGCCCGGTCGCGCGGTGAATTTCAGCGCCGCCGAACCCGCCGATCAGGCTTGAACAAGCCTGCGGCGTCGGCCCAGTTCCAGCCCACCTTGAGTTCCGCGGATTCAACCGGCCTCGCCGGATCGACGGGCCCGGCCCGGGCGATCCTCGTCGGTGTCGACTTCGGTCGGGGCAAGGCTTTCGACGCGTCGCTCGACGAGCTGGCCCTGCTGGCCGAATCGGCCGGTGACGTGGCGGTGGCGCGGGTCGTCGCTCGCCGCAAGGCGCCCGACGCAGCGCTGTTCATCGGCTCGGGCAAGGCCGACGAGATCAAGGCGCTGGTGCAGGCTCACCAGGCCGAGGCGGTGCTGTTCGACCAGGCCTTGTCGCCGGCACAGCAACGCAACCTGGAACTGCACCTGGGCGTGGCCGTGGCCGACCGCACCATGCTGATCCTGGAAATCTTCGGCGAGCGCGCACAAAGCCACGAAGGCAAGCTGCAGGTCGAGCTCGCCCGGCTGCAGTACCTCTCGACCCGGCTGGTGCGGCGCTGGAGCCACCTGGAGCGCCAGCGCGGCGGCATCGGCAACCGCGGTGGGCCGGGTGAAGCGCAGATCGAGCTCGACCGCCGCATGATCGGCGAGCGCATCAAGGGCGTGAAGAAGCAGCTCGAGCGCGTAAAGAAGCAGCGCAGCACGCAGCGGCGCTCGCGCGAGCGCAACCAGACCTTCCGCGTCTCGCTGGTGGGCTACACCAACGCCGGCAAGTCGACGCTGTTCAATGCGCTCGTGAATGCCCGCGCCTACGCTGCCGACCAGCTGTTCGCCACGCTCGACACGACCACTCGCCAGCTCTACCTCGCCGAGGCCGGGGAATCGGCGCGGTCGGTGTCGCTCAGCGACACGGTCGGCTTCATCCGCGACCTGCCGCACAAGCTGATCGAGGCCTTCGAGGCCACGCTGCAGGAAGCCAACGACGCCGACCTGCTGCTGCACGTGGTCGATGCCGCGAGCCCGGTGCTGGCCGACCAGATGAGCGAAGTGCAGCGGGTGTTGGCCGAGATCGGAGCCAGCGACATCCCGCAGGTGCTCGTGTTCAACAAGCTCGACCAGCTCGAAGACACCCAGCGCCCGCGCGCGCTGCGCGACACCGTCGAGGTGGCAGCCGGCGTGCGCGTGCCGCGGGTCTTCATCAGCGCCCAGAGCGGCGAGGGCATGCCCGAGCTGCGGGCGATCCTGGCAGAAGCTGTCGCCGCCATGCCGACGCACCGCTTGAAGCGCGACGAATCAACCCAAGATGTCTGCTCGTCGATTGATGAGTTTGCCGACGACACGACCGACGTTTTGCCCGAAGACAAACCGCAGACCGACCCTCACCTTTCACCTGCATGACCATGAGCCAAACCACCCTTGCATCACCGGGCGGCGCTTTGCGCCTGCGCGCGCTCGCCCGTGCGGCACGCGCACTGGCGTCAGGCCTGATCCTGAGCAGCGGCAAAAACGACGGCCCGCCGGACCTCGACGAACTCTGGCGCGACTTCAACAAGAAGCTGACCGGCCTGTTCGGCGGCAAGGGTGGCGCGCCCAAGGGCAACGGCTCGGGCGACAACAACGGCGGCGGCGGTGGCGGTCCTAACTTCCAGCCCGACATGAAGAGCGCCGGCATCGGCGCCGGCCTGATCGCCGGCGTGGTCGCGCTGATCTGGCTCGGCAGCGGCTTTTTCATCGTGCAGGAAGGCCAGCAGGCGGTCGTCACCTCGTTCGGCAAATACAGCCACACGGCAGACGCCGGTTTCCAGTGGCGCATGCCTTACCCGTTCCAGGCGAACGAGACCGTCAACGTCACGCAGCTGCGCTCGAAGGAAGTGGGCCGCAACGCGGTGATCGCCGCCACCGGGCTGCGCGACTCGTCGATGCTGACGCAGGACGAGAACATCGTCGACATCCGCTTCACGGTGCAATACCGGCTCAAGGACGCGCGCTCGTTCCTGTTCGAGAACCGCGACCCCGAAGAGGCTGTGACGCTGGCCGCCGAATCGGCGGTGCGCGAGATCGTCGGCAAGAGCAAGATCGACTCGGTGCTCTACGAGCAGCGTGATGCCATCGCCGCCGAATTGGCGAAGTCGGTGCAAGGCCAGCTCGACCGGCTGAAGGCCGGCATCGTGGTCGTCAACATCAACGTGCAGAGCGTGCAGCCGCCGGAGCAGGTGCAAGCCGCTTTCGAAGACACGCTGAAGGCCGGGCAGGACGGTGACCGACTCAAGAAGGAAGGCCTGGCCTACGCCAGCGACGTGATCCCGAAAGCGCAGGGCACGGCCGCGCGATTGCGCGAAGAAGCCGAAGGCTACAAGTCGCGTGTGGTCTCGCAGGCCGATGGTGATGCGCAGCGCTTCAACAGCGTGCTCACCGAATACCAGAAAGCGCCTAGCGTGACACGCGACCGCATGTACATTGACACGATGCAGCAGGTCTACTCGAACGTCACCAAGGTGATGGTCGACAGCCGTGGCAACTCGAACCTGCTGTACCTGCCGCTCGACAAGCTGATGCAGCAGGCCGGCGCTGCCACGCCGGGTGCGGCACCGGCCGCGCCGGTCGCCCCCGAGACCGCACCCGTCGCCGGTGCCGTGGATGTGCGCTCGCGCGACGGGCAGCGTGCCCGTGACCGCGATGGCCGCTGAGCCACCAGGAGAACAAGAACATGAACCGATTGGTTGTGATCGTCGCCGGTGCGCTGGTGGTGCTGATGTTGCTGGCCTCGACGCTGTTTGTGGTCGACCAGCGCCAGGTGGCTGTGGTCTACGCGCTGGGTGAAATCAAGGAAGTGATTCAGGAGCCGGGCCTGAAGTGGAAGCTGCCACCGCCGTTCCAGAACGTGGTGTTTCTCGACCGCCGCATCCAGACCATGGACAGCCCCGAGACGCGCCCGATCTTCACGGCCGAGAAGAAGAGCCTGGTGATCGACTGGCTGGTCAAGTGGCGCATCACCGACCCGCGCCAGTTCATCCGCAACAACGGCGTCGACCAGCGCAATCTCGAAGCGCGGTTGAGCCCGATCGTGCACGCCGCGTTCAACGAAGAGGTGACCAAGCGCACCGTCGGTGAAGTGCTCTCCAGCGGCCGCGACAAGGTCATGCAGGACGTGCGTGCGCGTCTGGCCGACGAAGCCAAGTCTTTCGGCATCGAGATCATCGACGTGCGCATCAAGCGTGTCGACTTCGTTGCGAACATCACTGAGTCGATCTACAGCCGCATGGCTTCAGAGCGCAAGCAGGTCGCCAACCAGCTGCGTGCGACCGGTGGCGCCGAAGGCGAGAAGGTTCGTGCCGACGCCGACCGGCAGCGTGAAGTGATCGTCGCCGAGGCTTACCGTGACGCTCAGAAGGTCAAGGGCGAGGGCGATGCCAAGGCCTCGGCCATCTTCGCCGAATCGTTCGGCCGCGACGCGCAGTTCGCCCAGTTCTACCGCAGCCTCGAGGCCTACCGGTCGAGCTTTCGCAGCAAGTCCGACGTGATGGTGCTCGACCCGGGCAGCGACTTCTTCAAGGCGATGCGCGGTTCGTCCATCGGGCAGAGTGCGCCGATCGCGCCCGCGAAGATCGCGCCCGCGAAGAAGTAGTCCTTGGCCGAGCCGGGTTTCATCGAGCTGCTGCTCGGCGCGTTCGCGCTGATGCTGGTGGTCGAAGGTTTCCTGCCGTTCCTGAGCCCGCCGATGTGGCGCGGTGTGTTCGAGCGGGCGACAAAAATGAGCGACGGGCAGATCCGTTTCATCGGCCTGTCGAGCATGCTCGCCGGGCTGGCGATGTTGTACTTCTTCCTCGCCTGAATCGTCTGCCCGAAGCGGCTGCGGGTGCGCACACCCCACCGGTACAATGCCGGTTTTAATCCCCGGCGTTTTTCCCATGTCATCTGCTTGGCTGCTGCCCGAGCACATTGCCGACGTGCTGCCCGCGCAGGCGCGGCACATCGAAGAACTGCGCCGCGGCCTGCTCGATGTGGCCCGCAGCTACGGTTGCGAGCTGGTGATGCCGCCGCTGCTCGAACACATCGAGTCCTTGCTGTCGGGCACCGGCCGCGAGCTCGACCTCAACACTTTCAAGCTCGTCGACCAGCTCAGCGGCCGCACACTCGGGGTGCGGGCCGACAGCACGCCGCAGGTCGCACGCATCGACGCCCACCTGCTCAACCGCGAAGGGGTCACGCGGCTCTGTTACTGCGGGCCGGTGTTGCACGCCCTGCCTGCGGGCATGAACTCGACGCGCGAACCGCTGCAATTCGGGGCCGAGATCTACGGCCACGTCGGCCTTGAGGCCGACCTCGAAGTGCAGGACCTCGCGCTCGACTGCCTGCGCCGTGCCGGCCTCGGTGGCGTGATGCTTGATCTGGGCGACGCGCGCATCGTGCGGGGTGTGCTGGCCGGCGTGGCGCTGACGCCAGCCACGTTCCGCGATGTGTGCGCCGCGCTCGCCGCCAAGGACACGGCGGCGCTGGCCGAACTCGGCCACAGCTTCCCGGCCGATGTGAAACGCGCGCTGCGCCGGCTGGTGTCGCTCTACGGTGACGACGAAGTGATCGCCGCGGCCCGCAGCGAGCTGCCCGCCGTGCCGCTCGTCAGCGCCGCACTCGACGACCTGCAACGCCTGGCCGATCACGCACGCCAGGCCCACCCGGAAGTGCGGGTCGGCTTCGACCTGGCCGACATCGTCGGCAACGGTTACTACAGCGGCGCACGCTTCGCGGCGTATGTAGCGGGCTCGTCCGACGCGGTGGCGCGCGGTGGCCGCTATGACGAGGTCGGGGCCGTGTTCGGGCGCAACCGCCCGGCGGTGGGTTTCAGCCTCGACCTGAAGACGCTGGCCGCACTGGCCCCGGGCCAGTCGCTGCATCCGGCGATTCGTGCGCCCTGGGCCGAAGAGGCCGGCCTGCGGACGGCCGTGCGGCGCCTGCGCGAGCAGGGCGAGACCGTGGTCTGCATGCTGCCGGGCCACGAGCACGAAGGCCAGGAGTTCGACTGCGACCGCGAGCTGGTGGCAATGGCTGGCCAATGGATGGTTCGCGCGCTTTGAAGCGCTGCGACCCGAAGAATTTTCAGACCTGGATTTTTTCTCGATGCAACAGATGAATACGAGCACCGACAAACCCCTGGCGGGCCACAACGTCGTCGTCGTCGGCACACAGTGGGGCGACGAAGGCAAGGGCAAGGTCGTCGACTGGCTGACCGACCACGCGCAGGCGGTGGTGCGTTTCCAGGGCGGGCACAACGCCGGCCACACGCTCGTGATCAAGGGCGTGAAGACGGCGCTGCAACTGATCCCCTCGGGCATCATGCGCGACGGCGTCAAGTGCTACATCGGCAATGGCGTGGTGGTCGACCCGACCCACCTGCTGGCCGAGATCGAGCGACTCGAAGCCATTGGCCTCGAGGTTCGCTCCCGGCTGTTCGTCAGCGAGTCTTGCCCGCTGATCCTGCCTTTCCACGTCGAGGTCGACAAGGCCCGCGAGGTCCTGCGCGAGAGCAGCGGCGCTGGCAAGATCGGCACCACCGGCAAGGGCATCGGCCCGGCCTATGAAGACAAGGTGGCGCGCCGTGCGCTGCGCGTGCAGGATCTGAAACACCCCGAGCGCTTCGCAAGCAAGTTGCACGAACTGCTGGACCTGCACAACTTCGCGCTCAGCGGTTATCTCAAGTCCAAGCCGCTCGAATTCCAGCCGATCTTCGACCTGGCGATGACGGTGGCCGAGCAGCTCAAGCCGATGATGGCCGACGTGGGCTACACGCTGCACAACGCGCACCGCAACGGCGCCAACATCCTGTTCGAAGGTGCGCAGGGTACCTTGCTCGACATCGACCACGGCACCTACCCCTTCGTCACGTCGAGCAACTGCGTGGC
>JAYVTD010000556.1:0-2039 GCA_043774765.1 Rhizobacter sp.
TGGCCCAGCTCTCGATGAGCACGCTGTCGTTCCAGGACTATGTGCGCGAGCGCATGCTCAAGCGCCGCCAGGCCGCGATGGGCAACGAGCCGCGTGGCAACGCGCCGGCAGAAACCGAAGCCCTGTTCGAACGCAGCAGCGTGCTCGAGCAGCGCATGACCGAACGTGCGCCGGTGCTGCCGCCGATCGTGGCGGCCCCGCCCGCCGCGCTGCGTGAACCGGCGCCGCTGCTGCGCGACAGCGTGGCGCAACGCAGCAGCGAGATCCACGTGCCCGACCTCGCCGCGCAGGCCGCGAGCGAGAGCGCGGCGCGCCGTGACCAGCAAGACATGATGAACGAGCTGCGCCAGGTCAAGGGCCTGATCGAAGAGCGCTTCGGCGCGCTGGCTTTCATCGAAAAGCTGCAGCGTCAGCCGGGCCAGGCGCGGCTCACGCAGAAGCTGCTCGACTGCGGTTTTTCACCGGCGCTGATCCGCAAGCTCGGCGACAGCCTGCCGCAAGACGTGGCCGACGAGTCGGCCTGGGCCGCCAGCGTGCTGGAGCGCAACCTGATCACCGCCGAACACGACGCACCGCTCGAAGACCAGGGCGGCGTGTACGCCCTCGTCGGTGCCACCGGCGTCGGCAAGACCACCACCACGGCGAAGATCGCCGCGGCCTTCGCCACCAAGTACGGTGCCGCCAACCTCGGCCTGATCACGCTCGACGCCTACCGCATCGGCGCCCACGAACAGCTGCGCGCCTACGGCCGCATTCTCGGCGTGCCGGTGCACACCGCACACGACCGCGCCTCGCTCGAAGACCTGCTGGAACTGCTGGCGGGCAAGAAGATGGTGCTGATCGACACCGCCGGCATGGCGCAGCGCGACACCCGCACCCGCGAGCTGCTCGACATGCTCTCGCACCGCTCGATCCAGAAGCTGCTCGTGATCAACGCCGCCTCGCAAGGCGAGACCATCGAAGACGTGCTGATCGCCTACCGCGCCGCGGCCTGCGTCGGGGTGGTGCTGTCGAAGATGGACGAAGCGGTCAAGCTCGGCCCGGCGCTCGATGCGCTGATCCGCCACAAGCTCAAGGTCATCGGCGTGGCCAACGGCCAGCGGGTGCCCGAAGACTGGCACCGCCTGTCGGCCAACGCCCTCGTGCACCGCTCGATCCGCGGCGGTGGCAGCACCGCCTACAAGCTCGACGCGAGCGACGTGAGCCTGATCTTCACGGCCGCGCACGGCAACGCTGCAGCGCGCACCGCGCTGCACGCCTGACGCCAGCGCGCACACCTTCGAACCGAACCCGCCGCCATGCAAGAACCTGTTTCCCGCCCCACGCCGCTCGACCAGGCCGATGGCCTGCGCCGCCTGTTCGCCCACACCCGTGTCTGCATGGTGCCGGTGGTCTCGAACCCGAACGTCGCTTTCGGCGGCGTGATGCTCGAACGCCTGTGCACCGCGTTCGCCGAGCACGGCAAGCACACGCTGGTGGTCGATGCTTCAGAGCGCGCCAGCGAGCCTTTCGAGATGGCGGCGATCGACCTGTCGGTATGCATCGAAAAACTCTCCCCCCAGGTCTCGTACCTGGCGGCACGCGGCCTGCCGCTGCGCCACGTGAACGCCGCCGGTTCGACCGCCTCGTTCCTGCACGCCGCGATCCAGGCCGCGCCGGGTTGCGACGTGCTGCTGGTGCACGCCAGCGCTTCCGACCTGTGCCGCTTGTTCATGCGCACCGACGGCGCCCACCCCGTGCGCCCGCTGCTGCTCGCCGACGACCGCCCGGCCAGCGTGACCCACGCGTTTGCCGCGATGAAACTGCTGACGCAGCGCGCCGGTCTGGTCGTGCACGACCTGCTGCTCGGCGCCGCCGCGCACTCGCCGCGTTCCGAGCGCATCGCGATGCAACTGGCCACCTGTGCCGACGACTTTCTCGGTGCGGTGTTACGCGACTGGGTCCAGATCGACCCGGCCACCGACGCCCGCGAAGCGCCCACGCCCGAGCTGCGCCGCCTGGTGCGCGAGCAGCTGCGCAGCGCGCTCTTTGATCCCGCG
>JAYVTD010000557.1:0-5425 GCA_043774765.1 Rhizobacter sp.
GTGACCTTGGCGAACGGGTGGTTCGGGTCGGCCTGGCGGTTGTACGAGAACAGGATGTCATCGGCGTTCAGGTCACGCGTCGGCGTGAACTTGGGCGAGCTGTGGAACTTCACGCCCTTGCGCAGCTTGAAGGTGTAGCTCAGGCCGTCGGCCGCGGCGGTCCAGCTTTCGGCCAGGCCGGGGACGATGTTGGTGGTGCCGGTGTCGAACTCGACCAGGCGGTTGTACATCGGCACCGAAGACGCATCGGCGGTGGTGCCGGTGGTGAAGAACTGCGGGTTGAAACCTTCGGGGCTGCCCTCGGAGCAGTACACCAGGGTCTTGGCGGCGAAGGCCGCACCGGCGCCGCTCAGCAAGGCGCTCGCGGCGAGCGTGGTCAAAGTGAATCCGCGGAATTTCATGGGTGGTTCCAGAAAGTTGAACGGTGGTGCTCTTCGTGAGAGCAAGGGGCTGAATGATAGGCGGCGCGCCGGGCCGCGCGCCAGCCTCTGGTGTTCCCCTGAGCAATCTGCCTGCCAGGGCGGGTGGCCGCGCCCGCTCAGGCCAGGAACTGCAATACCGTCAGCCAGAGCGGGGCGACGGCCACGAAGGCGAGTGTCGAGAACACCGTAGCCGCCGTGATCTCGGCTTCGAGCGCGTGGTAACGCTGCGCGAAGATCAGCGCGTTGCTGCCGATCGGCAGCGCCGCCATCATCACGATCACCGTCAGCGGCATGCCGGTGAGGCCGAAGCCCCAGTGCGCGATGCCGAGCACCAGCGTCGGCAACACCAGCATCTTCAGAAGCGACAGCACCACCGCGGCGCGCGCCGCGCCCTGCACGCCGTAGTAAGCGAGCGCCATGCCGATCAGCACCAGGCACAGCGGCACCACGGCCGAGCCGAGCGTCTGCAAGATTTCGTCGGCGACCGCCGGTATCGGCAGGCCGAGCGCGTTCCACGTCAGGCCGATCAATACCGGCAGCACGACCGGGTGAATGATGGTGTTGCGCGCAGTCGATGCCAGCGTCTTCAGCAGATGCGTGCGGCCCACTTCGTGTTTCGCGCGCGCCAAGTCGAGCTCGACCAGCGCGGTCACCAGCGTGAGCAGCACCAGCGCGTGCATGCTGACGATGGCGAGGTGAATCGCCAGGCCCGCTTCGCCGAACAGCGCCGCCGCCATCGGAATGCCGACCTGCACCGTGTTGCCAAACACCGACGAGATCGCCCGCACCGCCGGCGCCGCCACCGGCAGCGCGCCGCCGCGGTTGGCACGGCGCTGCACCCCATAGACTACGACCAGCATCACCATCATCGGTACGAACACTGCGACCAGCGTGCCCCAGGGTATGGTTTTGAAGTCGATGCGGGCTGTGGTGCGAAACAGCAGCGCCGGCACGAAGATGTAGTAAGCCGCGTTGGCCAGCGTGCGCGCCGGGTCGCCGGTGCCCAGCCACTTGAGCTTGCCGACGCCCCAGCCGATCGCCACCACGATGAAGATCGTGAGCAGCTTGAAAAAGACGAGGGAAGACATGCGCCGAAGTATCGGCGACGGTTCATGCCGGTCCGCAGCCCGGCCCGGGCGCACTTCGCCTCAGGAGCCGACGGTTTTGAAGTGGCGTGCTTCGAGCAGCTTGGCGTTGGTCAAGCCGAGCGCCACGAGCAGCCGTTCGATCCACGTCAGCCGCTTGAAACGCCCGTCGGGCAGCGCCAGCACGGGGCCGAGGATCGGCTCGTCTTCGATGCGCGACTCCTGGTACGGCCGACCTTTCACTGCGTCATTCATGCGGGTCCCCTTGTGGTGATGCCAAGATGTAACAAGGGGTATTTTAGGGTTCCTGCCCTGTGAAGAGAAGAGGGCGGGGTGTGCCATTGCATCGGGCAAACCCTTTGACGGGCAGCGCTCGGCTCATCCGATCGGATACTCGAACTTCGTCGTTCGAGCCCGAAACTTTTCCAACAGGAGCATCCACCCCATGGCCGCCTACATCTATGCCGACGTGCAAGTGACCGACCCCGCCCTTTTCGAGGAATACCGCGCCCTCGTGCCGGCCGTCATCAAGGCCTATGGCGGGCGTTACCTGGTGCGTGGCGGAGCCAGCGAAACGCTTGAGGGCGAGCGCCCGCTGAACCGCAGCGTTCTGCTCGAGTTCCCCGACATGGCTGCGCTCAAGGCCTTCTATCACTCGGCCGAGTACAAGCCGCTGATCGCGATGCGCCAGCGCGCGGCCACGTCGAGCCTGATCGCCGTCGAAGGCGTTTGAGGCGCTGAGGAAAGGCCAAGCCACGCTGGCCGCCTGCCACGCGCCTCGCCAACCGTACTCCGCGCTGAGGCTGCGCTACCCGCGTGTGCCGAGCTCGGCACGGCGCGGCATGTCGGCGCCGCGCCGTGAGCAGGTGATGGCTGCGGCCTGCGTCGCGAAGGCGAGGGCGTCGGCCAGCGCTTGCTGCGACAGGGTGCCGAGGGCCTGCGGGCTCAGCGCGCCGTTCTCGGCCAGCCAGGTGAGCAACGCGGCCTGGAAGGTGTCGCCCGCGCCCACGGTGTCGATGACCGTCACCGGCACGGGTGGGGTGGTGACGCGGGCGTGTGCGGTCCAGCCGATCGCCCCTTGACCGCCGCGCGTGACGACCACGGCTCGCGCGCCTTGCGCCAGCGCATGGGCCGCGAAGGTGTCGAGCACGACGCCGGGTTGCAGCAGGTCGAGGTCTTCTTCGCTGACCTTGAGCAGGTCGGTGCGGGTGTGCATCCACGCCAGTTGATCACGCCAGCGCTGCAGCTCGGGCTCGACGTTCAGGCGGATGTTCGGGTCGTAGGCGATCAAGGCGCGGCCGCGCTCGCGTTCGACCAGGGCACGCAGCGCCGACGCGGTAGGCTCGACGACGGTGGCATACGAGCCCACGTTCACGGCGCTCAAACCTTGCGGCACACGCGCCATGTCGGAGGCCTGCAGCAAACGGTCGGCGCAGCCTTCGCCGTAGAAAGAATACGAGGGCACCCCTTGTGTGTCCACGCCGATCAGGCTCAGCGTGGTCGGCGCAGCCAGGCGCGCGACGGCGCGGGTGTCCACGCCTTCGGCCACCAGCGCGCGCATCAGACGTTCGCCGGCGAAGCCGGTCGAGATCGCGCTGAAAAACCCGACCGGCTGGCCGAGCCTGGCCAGCCCCACCGCCACGTTGAACGGCGAGCCGCCCACGTTGGCGTCTAGCATCATGCCGGTGCGGGTTTCACCGGCGGCGAAGACGTCGAGCAAGGCTTCACCGCAAACCATCATCATGTTGTTTTCTCCTCGTTCGTTCATCGCCACGAGCATCCCTGCCTGCAGCCGAAGGCGGCACTTTGCGCCCACCCGCGACCGGCCGTAATCCGGGTTTTCCATTAATAAATCAACTTGATTTATTAAAGAACGCTGCTGATAATCTGCCCATACCCGACGTGGTGTCGGGCGACCCTCAGCGGCGCCGCCGCACAGCAATACGGAGACACGAACATGACTCAACTTTCCTTCTCGCGCATCGCACTGGCCGTCGTGGCGCTGACCGTGGCGAGTGCTTCAGGCGCCGCCGACCAGCCGGTGATCGGCCTGATCACCAAGACCGACACCAACCCCTTCTTCGTGAAGATGAAAGAAGGCGCACAGGCGGCCGCCACCGCCAAGGGCGCGAAACTGCTGAGCGCGGCCGGCAAGGCCGACGGCGACAACGCGGGCCAAGTCACTGCCATCGAGAACATGATCGCCGGCGGCGCCAAGACCATCCTGATCACGCCGAGTGATTCGAAGGCGATCGTGCCGGCGATCAGACGAGCACAGGCCAAGGGCGTGATGTTCATCGCGCTCGACAGCCCGGCCGACCCGATGGAGGCGACCGACGCGCTGTTCGCCACCGACAACTACAAGGCCGGCGTGCTGATCGGCCAGTACGCCAAAGCTGCCGTGCTTGCCAACTTCGCCGGCAAGCCGGCCAAGATCGCGACACTCGACCTGTTCCCCGGCCACCCGGTCGGAGCGCAGCGCCACAACGGTTTCATGTCGGGCTTCGGCCTGGCCGCCGCCGACGCCAAGAGCAACGAGCTCTCGAAGTCGGCCGAGATCGTGTGCCTGGCCGACAGCTTCGGCGACCAGGCCAAGGGCCAGACCGCGATGGAAAACTGCCTGCAGAAGAACCCCGACATCAACGTCGTCTACACGATCAACGAACCGGCCGCGGCCGGCGCGTACCAGGCGCTGAAGGCGGCGGGCAAGGAAAAGAACGTGATCATCGTATCGGTCGACGGCGGCTGCGCGGGTGTGAAGAACGTGAAGGCAGGCGTGATCGCGGCCACCTCGCAGCAGTACCCGCTGAAGATGGCGTCGATGGGCGTGGACGCCGGCATCGAGTACGCGAAGGGTGGCAAGAAGGTCAGCGGCTACACCGACACCGGCGTCACGCTGATCAGCGACAAGCCGATGAAGGGCGTGGACAGCAAGGACACCAAGTTCGGTGCCGACGCGTGCTGGGGCAACAAGTGAACTGAACTGGCGACTGACCGGAGCGCCCGCGTGGGCGCTTCACCCAGAACATCGATTGGCACCAGCATGTCGAAAAACGCTCCATCGAAGATCAACATCGCCAGCCTCGGGCCAGTCATCGCCCTGGTGCTGGCGTGCGGGTTCTTTGCGACCCAAAGCGACCGCTTCCTGTCGATCCAGAACTTCTCGCTGATCCTGCAGCAGGTGATGGTCGTGGGCACCATCGCCATCGGCCAGACGTTGATCATCCTGACCGCCGGCATTGATCTGTCCTGCGGCATGGTGATGGCGCTGGGTGGCATCGTGATGACCAAGCTCGCGGTCAGCTCGGGCATGAACGCCTACCTCGCCATCGCCAGCGGGCTGCTCGTGTGCATGGCCTTCGGCCTGCTCAACGGCCTGCTCGTCACGCGCATCAAGCTGCCGCCGTTCATCGTCACGCTCGGCACGATGAACATCGCGTTCGCGATTACGCAGCTCTACTCCGGTGCGCAGACCATCACCGACCTGCCGCCCGAGATGACCTTCTTCGGCAACACCGTCAGCCTGGGCAGCGCTGCCTTCAACTACGGCACCGTGTTCATGCTGGCGATGTACGCCTTCATGTGGTGGGGCCTGCGCGAAACGCAACCCGGGCGCCACGTCTACGCGGTGGGCAACAACCCCGAAGCGACGCGCCTGACCGGTATCGCCACCGACAAGGTGCTGCTCGGTGTCTACGTGACCGCGGGGCTGTTCTACGGCATCGCCTCGCTGCTTTCGGTCGCGCGCACCGGCGTCGGCGACCCGAACGCGGGGCAGACCGAAAACCTCGACGCTATCACCGCCGTAGTGCTCGGCGGCACCAGCCTGTTCGGTGGCCGCGGCATCATCCTCGGCAGCCTGCTCGGTGCGCTGATCGTCGGCGTGTTCCGCAACGGCCTCACGCTGATGGGCGTGCC
>JAYVTD010000558.1:0-7687 GCA_043774765.1 Rhizobacter sp.
CCGCTGGCGCTGGTCTCGCTGGTCGACGAGTCCACGCAGCAGGTGCGCGGCGCGGGCGGGTCGCTGGCCGAGTCGGCGGGCGACCGCTCACCTGGCGCCGACGGCCTGGCGATTGCGCGCTCGCTCTCGATGTGCGGCCACGTCGTCGCCAAGGCTGACACGGTGGTCGTCGAAGACATCGCGCGCGACCCGCGCTTCGCGAACAACCCGGTGTTGCGCGAGCGCGGCCTGCGCTTCTACGCGGGTGCGCCGCTGCGCGACGCAGAAGGCCATGTTTACGGGTCGCTGTGCGTGCTCGACACGAAACCGCGCAGCTTCGACGAGCGCGAGATCCGATTGCTCGAATCGATGGCTGCCGACTTGATGGAATCGCTGCAGCTGGCAGGCCCGCAAGCCGCGGCGCCGCCCGCGTCGGCCGGGGTGGACGAGTTGCCATCGGCAACGGTCGGGCAGCTCGTCCCGGACTGATCCCCAGCCAGGACCATCCAGAAGCCGAAGTTGCGCCTGCCTTCCGACTTCGAGGCTCCGGCATCCCGACCCCAGGGGCCACAAGATCAGAGTTGAGACGCCAACAGGCGGCTCCAACGTTCTGCAAGTTTCTCTGTCCATGGGCGGTTGGCACAGTCGAGGAAGCCGATGACCCTCGACTTCGCGAGGTCGGCATTGAAGACCTCGGTTTGCTGCCGCGCGAACTCTGCATCAAGCAGGTTCAGCGTCGCCTCGTCGTTCAAGCGGAATGACCGGTTGTCGAAGTTCGTCGAGCCCACCGACGTCAGCAGCCCGTCCACGATCATCACTTTGCAGTGGTACATCGTTGGCTCGTACTCCGCGATGGTTGCACCAGCCAGCAACAGCGGCCCCCATGTCGCACGTGATGCGCTGCGCACTGTGTCACTGTCAATGTGGGCCCCGGGCACGATGATCCTGACCTTGACCCCGCGCTTCAAGGCGTCGACCAGGGCCGTGAGCGCCAGATCGTCCGGCACGAAGTAGGCCGCCGACAGGTCGATCGACTTCGCAGCGGCGGTGATCGAGAACAGGTACATGAGCTGCATGCTCTCACTGCCGCCGGAGGGCGAGCTGCTGAACATTTGCGCCAGCGTCTTGCCTTGCTCAGTCAACGGCGGAAAGTAGGCCGGCCCGTGGAGGGCGTGTCCCGTCACCTTGATCCAGTTGTCCAGGAACACCGACTGCATCTGCGCCACCGCCGGCCCGTTGATCTGAAAGTGGGTGTCCCGCCAATGCGCGGGGTCTTGCGCGCGGCCTGTCCATTGGGTGGCGATGCCCACACCCCCCGTGAAGCCGACGCGGCCATCGACGACGAGCAGCTTGCGGTGCGTGCGGTTGTTCAGGCGAGCAAGATGCGACCAATGCGGTGGATGAAAGCGCCGAATCTGCACGCCCGCGGCCGTCAATTGCTTGACCAACGCATCATCCATCTTCGCGCTGCCGACCCAGTCCAGCAGCACATGGCATTTGACACCCCGCTGAGCGGCTTCAGCCAGTGCCGCGGCGAACTGCTGCCCGATGTCTCCGGACCAGTAGATGTACGTCTCGAAAGTGATCGACGTCTTGGCTTCTCGAATCGCCTGGAGCATTGGCGGGAAGATTTCGTCGCCGTTCAGAAGCACCTTCACCGCATTGCCCTGGATGAAGGGCGGCCCCAGCAGAACCCCGAGCTCACGGGCGAATTGCGGGTCGTCAAGCGAATACAAGCGCTCAACGCGACGACCTATCTCTTTCTCGCCGGAAATGAAGTTGACGGCCACGAGGCCGCTGACCGCGGCAATACAAAAACCGATGGCCAACCAAGCTGCTTTCTGGGCGAAGCGCAATGCCATGGCGTGTGAGGTGAGTGATGGTGCGCCAATGTAGGCCATCCCTCGCACGGCCGTGCTCGCAGGTTGCCAGCGTGCCCAAGAGACGGCGGACACGCGCACCTGTGTCGGCCGCGTCGCCGGTGCTCGGTTCCCGTACTCGCTCAGTCGGCGAGCACGGCTCGGTCTGCGATGCTTTGCAGCGGGAACGTTGCCACCACGGCCGTCCCGCGACCGGGCGCCGAGTCGATCGCGAGGCTGCCGCCGAGCGAGGCAACCCTGAAACGCATCCCGACAATGCCGTGCTTGCCGACCGGCGACTGGTCCAAGTCGAAGCCCGCTCCGTCGTCGGTAATCTCGAGCCGCACGGTCTCGCCACACGTGGCCAGCCGCACCCGCACTTCGTCGGCCAGTGCGTACTTGCTGATGTTGGTCAGGCTCTCCTGGAGCACGCGATAGATCGTCAGGTCGGTGTCGGGGTCGGCGCTGAACTCCTCGATGTCGGCGGAGATCGGTATGCCCAGGCCGGCACTCGTTTCGGAGCACAGGATTCGCAGCGACGCGGCAAGCCCGAGATTGGTCAGCGCCGAAGGCCGCAGAGTCTCGATGACGCGGCGTTTCAGCGCGATGCCCTCGTTCAGGCGCTTGTTGGCCTGTTCGAGACGCTCCACCACGGCCGCGTCGTGCGCCACCTTGACCCGGATGCGCGCCAGATCGAGCTTGACCGCGGTGAGCAGGCCGCCGAGTTCGTCGTGCAGCTCGCGGGCCAGGCTGGCCTTCTCGTCTTCCCGCGCAGTCTGCAGGTGAACCGAGAGCTCGCGCAATTCGGTGGTGCGCAGGTTCACCTCGGTTTCGAGTTCCTGCTGGCGACCCGCACGTTCACGGTCGTATTGCCTCGCGCGGCGGATGTAGGCAATTGCGCCGATGGCACTGAACATCGTCAACAACGACAACGCGATCCGGTTGATGAAGAGTGCGTCGAACAGCGACACGCGCGCCTTTTGCTGCATTAGTGCGCCCACGGCGAGGCTCGAATACAGCTGCTGCCGGATCGCATCCATGTTGCCCGTGCCGAGGTCGGTGTCGACCACCTCAACGCTGCGCTGCCGGTCGCCCGCGTCGACGAGCGCGATGGTTCGGTCGAGCTCGACGAGCATTTCGTCGATCTCCTTTTCGAGGCGGTCGGCGGTGGCCCGGCCTTGCTGCCCGTTCGAGGCCAGGAAGTTGGCCAGGCTTCGGCGTGCGGCTGGCAACTCGCGTTTCGCTGCATTCAGCGCCTGCAGGTAATCGCCCGTTCCCTTGAGCAGGTAGCCGCGCTGTGCGGTCTCGGCATCGGTGAGCAATTGCAGTACGCGGGCGGTGTCGATGCGCGCATCGGTCAGGGCGATACCGCCGCGCAGCGTGGCCGTCGTGTCGGAATACGTCGCTTCGTTGACCAGTACCACCAGCGCCGAAACGCCGACGATGACCGGGATCGCCAAGCGCAGATGCGATAGCCGGCTCAGAAAATTCGATGGAATCAATGTCACTTGAATGGCCCTGGAAATTCGTCCGTGACAAGCAAGTCGAGGCCCCGCCAATGCCTTGCGGGCCTGTCAGTCGTTTCGTTTCGAAACGCCGAGCATAGTCGCCAGCGTGCTTGCCACCCGCACCAGCAGTTCGATGCCGAGCTGCCCGGACTCGCGGGGTCAGTGTCGCGTCGGGGTGCAGTTTGTCGGAGTAGGCAACGCAGACCAGTTCATCGACGTCGAAGTGGAATCGCGCTTGCGATGCTCACCGCGTCGCGCCCGAACCTGCGGTGCAGCGCGTCCACCACCCCATGGGCTGGGTCCGGTCACGCTTCGAGTTGGATGCCTCCGGCCCGACACTCGCCGGGAACCGATCACAACCCAGCCGTCACGCGGCTCGTGTTCGGCAAGCGTCATCGCTGGACGCTATCCCGACAGCGGCGGCGCTATCCGGGTCATGCCGGGAAAGCGGGCCGCGCGCATCACCGGATGTAGCTGAGCGTCTCCGGCAACGGCAGTGCGATCGGCACCTCGAAATACGGCCCGGCGCCATCCGGGTCGAGCAGCAGCGTGCCGTTGCTGGCGAAGAACGCCGCGATCTGCATCTGCGCCGCAACGGCATACGGCACGGTCGCCGCCAAGCCGATGTTGGTCAGGAAGGTGTGCGGGTTCTTCGGCACACCGGCCGGGTTGTTGGCGTAGGCCAGATCATTGCGGAACAGCACCGCGCGGTCGGCCAGGTCGCCGGCGCGCACGATCGCGGTGGTGGTCGGGTTCGGCACGGTCACGTCGCCCTTCGCGAACTGGATGATCACCGGCTTGGCTGCGCTGCCGTGCAGCGGCTGCTTGCGGATGTACGGCGCGTACGACACCGGATTGCCCGATTGCTGCACCCATTCGGTGTTGTCGAGCGCTTGTGCGATCGCGAGCGCACCGGGCACGTTGTTGACGACCGGCGGCAGGTTGCGCAGCGGCATGTTCTCGTTGAAGTTGAGGTTGAAAGGCACCGGCACGTTCGGTGTCGGCGGCAGGTTCAGCAGTTGCGGCACGCGCGTGGCCAGGCCCGCGGCGGTCAGGAAGCGGAACACACCGAGGCGCGCCACTTCGGTGATCGAGCCGCCCGGCACATTGGGCACGCCGGCCTTCAGGTTCGGCTCGACACCGAGCAGGATCGTGCCGTAGATGCCACCGAAGGATTGGCCCGAATAGTAGATGCGCTGCGCGTCGAGATCGGCCACGCCGTCGCCATCGACATCCATGCCGACTTCGATCTCGCGCACCAGTTGCATCAGATCGACGACCGTCTGGCGCAGCCCGTCGCGGCTGCCGATGACGGTGCGCGGCGCCACAGCGTTGACACCTTCGGTCGAATCGATGCTGCCGTTGCCGTCCTGGTCGATGCCGCGCCCGCCAGCAGGCACTGTGACCACCGGGCCACTCGGCGGCGTCACGTTCAGCGTGCCCTGCGCGCCGCCCCCGTGGCCGACGACGTTGATCGAGATCGTGGCGATGCCCTTCGATGCGAAGACCGAGGCCACCGTCCACGGCGCGCCGTACATGCTGTCGGTGAAGCCGTGGCCGAAGATCGCGACCGGCCAGCCGCCGGCCGGCTTCGCGCCCGCGGGCAGGAAGAGCTGGAACGTCAACTCGTTGCTGCCCTGCGCCTGCGGCTGGCCCCAGGCCGTGGGAGTGGCCGGGATGTATTTGTCGGCCGTCTGGTAGTCGGGCGAACGGAACTTGCCGTAGGCGATCTGCGCCACCGCACCGGGAATCACGCTGAGCGCACCGATCGGCAGCGGCGCGGCGGCGAAGGTCGGCGCGGTGCCGACCTGACGCTTGAACTCGATGCTCGTGCCGGCCGCAGCGAACACCGCGCGCACCGGCCCGGCCGCAGTACGGCCAAGCATGAAGTCGGCTGCAGCCGGCTGCGAGTGCTTGATCTGGCGCATGATCTTCACGAGATCGGCGGTCGTGCTCTGGGTCGTGAACAGGGTCGCAGCGACGACCCGGTTGTGCGCGTGCCGGTGCAGCCGCGCGCCATCGCGCAGGTTGCTGCGGTACTCGCCGGTCTCGCGCCCGCGGTCTTCGTCGTCATAGCGTCCCGGCTTGATGCGCTTGCCGCTCGCGTCGCGCACACCGTCGGTCACGATCAGCACATAGCGCGAATGCTCGCCGAGCAACTCGTCGGGCTCGAACACCAGCGTCTTGGTGGCCGGGTCCCAGAGGATCTGGTTGATGCCCACGCGCTGGCCGAAACCATGCAGCGATTGCGTGTCGCCGAGGTTGAGCAGATAGACCGTCTCGCTCGTCACGCTCGCCACGTCGATGTCGCCGGTGAACGGCACGGTGATGCGCGGCTGTGTGGAGAAACCGTCGAGCGTGTTGATCACGTCGATGTCGGCGCAGTCGCTCGGCCGCACGGCGCAATCGGGCTTGGGCAATTGCACGCGCCGAAAGCTCGTCTGCGACCAGTCGCGCACGGTGAACCGATCAGTCGGGAACGGGCTGCCTGCCGGGCTCGACAAGTCGTACTTGACGCTCACGCCATCGGCCAGCGCCGCGAGCGGAACGAACAACAGGGCGAAGGCGGTGGCCAACGGGCGGGCACGGAATGCGAACATGTGTTGTCTCCTGGTGGGGGCGCGGCGGGATTCTTTTTCTGCGCTTGCACTTTATAAGCCGGCTGGTGTGACATTGCCACCCTACCCCGGGGTTGTCCCTTGCCTCGCGAACCCTCGGGTGGTGTGGGCCGCCACGCTGACAGTCACTCGGCGCTTGTGCGGCAGCCACTCGGCGCCGCGCTTTGAGGCGGTGTTCCCGGCCTGGAAGTTTGTTCGCCGACCTCCCCTTCAAGTGCTCGACGAGCCACCTGCCCGCAGGCCACGGAGGTGCAGAGGCCGGCAGCGTGATGTCGCGGCAAAGCTGCCCGAGCGCCTGGCGGCGATCGGCGCCGCAGCGCACGGGTACGTGCGCAATCGTCGGTTGTCGGACCAGGCCAAAGCGTTTGACTCGATTGGCGAGTGCTTGAATCGCCTGGTCCTCGATGCGACGCTCACGTTGCGACAGGGCACCCGGCCCCGGGTTGCGGCGCGTGGCCGGGCGGCTTCGTTGCCGTCGGATCGCTGACGACCCCAGGATGGTCCAGCAGTGCCCGCGCCGATGCGCTGTTTCAGAACCCGCCGGCGTTCAGCCTTTTCGCAATTTGCTCGAACCCGCCTTGCCTGGGGTGCCTGCCGGCACTGACGTTGCGAGGCTCGACAACAGTCTGCGTGCGTCCTTGAGGAGCAGCAGCAACTGCTGCTCACGAACCGGCGAAGCCTCGAAGCCGAACCGTTGGTAGAAGCGCGACGCTTCTTCATCGATGGGGTGGGTCAACAAGGCCCGCACGCCAGCCTGTTCAGCGATGGCCACCGTACGCTGAATGGCGTCTTGCAGCATGCCCAAGCCGATGCCCCTGCGTTGATCGAGTAGGGACACGGCCAGGCGGGCCAGGATGACCACCGGTACCGGATAGCTGCCCATGCCCCTGCGAATGCGCTCGGGGGCGTCAAGCGCGTCGATCTGCCCGACGGTCAGGCTGAAGTACCCGGCGATCCGATCGCCTTCGATGACGACGTAGGTCTTTGCTGATCCACTGGCCTGCGCCTGCCTGGCATGGCGAACCAACCAGTCGTTGAGTGCCGGATTGCCGCAGTCGAACCCTTCCAATAGGCGGTTCGCATCGAGCGCATGCGGCGCACACGCCATCACTTGCTCCAGGGTGCGTGGCGAGAGAACAGGTCTTTCAGGCCAGGGTTGTCCTGCTCAGGGCGATCGAGCAGCTTGAGCAGGGTTCGCGACTGACTGCCCGACACCAGGAATAGCCGCTGGTCGAGCAGCGTCTGTTCGGCAGCTTGGCAGGCGCTGTCGAGGATGAAGTCGGTCATGGACTTGTGCGACACCTCGGCAGCTCGGCGTAGCACGGCCTCCTGTTGAGGCGTGGTACGCAGGCCAAGGCGGGCAGTACGGGCAGCAGCGGTCACTTCGAACTCCTCAAGTCTCCTAGAAATGTTAGTACAAACGACGTACGTCGTCAATGTTCGCAGCAAAGGACTGGCGGGCTCCTGGGCAGAGGGCGAGCAGGATTTCGACCCGAATCCAGTCCGTCGAAGATCCCTCGCGCATCCTAGAGTTGCCGACAGCCACTCCCCCAAAAGTCCCCCAGAAAAGAAAAACGGCCTAGAAGCGAGAAGCCTCTAAGCCGTTGATCCATTTCTTGTTGTTCTGGTGCGGCTGGCAGGAATCGAACCCACGACCCCTTGGTTCGTAGCCAGATAAACACCGATTTTGACGAAATGTTGTGGGATGCTGCGAGACGTCCAG
>JAYVTD010000559.1:0-3736 GCA_043774765.1 Rhizobacter sp.
TACATCCACGACCGCAAGCAGTTCGGCCAGAGCATCGGCGAGTTCCAGCTGATCCAGGGCAAGGTGGCCGACATGTACACCGTGCTGCAGGCCGGCCGCTCGTTCGCCTACACGGTGGCGAAGAACCTCGACCTGCTCGGCACCGAGCACGTGCGCCAGGTGCGCAAGGACTGCGCGAGCGTGATCCTGTGGTGCGCCGAGAAGGCCACCTGGATGGCGGGCGAGGGCGTGCAGATCTTCGGCGGCAACGGCTACATCAACGAGTACCCGCTCGGCCGGCTCTGGCGCGACGCCAAGCTGTACGAGATCGGCGCCGGCACCAGCGAGATCCGCCGCATGCTGATCGGGCGCGAGCTGTTTTCCGAGACGATGTGAGAGGCTTTGCTGTTCTGAACCTGCCCGCCTCCGGGTCTACCGTACCTGCGCAGCGGCCCGCCACCGCGCAAATTCTTCCGGCGTTTCCAGCGTGATGCGGCCCCAGGCGCCGCTGCGAAAGTCGTTGATGGCGATCTCGGCGGCCTTCTGCAGGTTGATGCGCCCGCCGCTCATCAGGGCACCGCGCTGGCGGCCGATGTCGGCCAGCAGGCTGTCGGCGCTGGCGCCAGAAATGTCGCCCAGCCTGTAGCGCGCCTGCAGCCGGTCGGCGTAACGCTCGCGCACGCGCGCCAGCAGTTCGAGTGCCACTTCTTCTTCGTCGTAGGCGTTGCGGCCGATGCCGCCGCTGGCCGCGAGGTGGTAGCCGCTCTCCTCAATGGCGATGCGCGGCCACAGCATGCCGGGGGTGTCGAACAGATGGAAGTCGCTGGCGAGCATGATCTTCTGTTCGGTCTTGGTGATGCCGGGCTCGTCGCCGGTCTTCGCTGCACGCTCGCCGGCCAGCGTGTTGATCAGCGTCGACTTGCCCACGTTCGGAATGCCGCAGATCAACACCCGCACCGGCTTGACCATGCCGCCGCGCAGCGGCGCCAGCTCGCGGCAGGCGTTGACCAGCAGGCGCGCCGGTGCCGTGCTGCTCGCGTCGAGCGCCAGCGCGCGGGTGCCGGGCCGGGCCTGATAGTGCGCAAGCCACTGCGCCGTGAGTTCGGGGTCGGCCAGGTCCTGCTTGTTGAGCAGCTTCAGCGCGGGCTTACCGGCCGTCAGGTCGGCGAGCAGCGGGTTGGCGCTGGAGCCCGGCAGCCGCGCGTCGAGCAGCTCGATCACGACGTCGATGTCTGGCAGCCGCTCGACGATGGCCTTCTTCGTCGAGTGCATGTGGCCCGGAAACCAGTGGATGGGCATGTGCTTGCGGCCTTATGAAAGGTCGGGAAGGTCGGGAAGGTCGAGTTCGGGGTAACGGCGGAAGATGCCTTGTTCGTTGAACGGCAGGCGCCGCTCGCTGCGCAGATAGGCCGCCACCTTCGGCAACGCAGCGACGCGCTCGTGCAACTGCATGACCGTGGGCGCGCCGGCCAGCACCTTCTTCGCGGCCTTCGGGAACGCGTAGCGCAGCCCTTCGACCAGCTGGAACAGCGACAGATCGGCGTAACTCAGCCGGCCGCCGACCAGGTGCCGTGGGCCTGCCGTGTTGTTCACCAGGATGCGCTCGAACCACTGTAGGTATTTGGGCATGCGGGCCTGGCAGAACTCGCTGGCGCGGCGCAGCGACTCCGGCTTCTGATCTTCGTAATACAGGTCATGCCCGACCGGGTGATGGGTGTCGTGGGATTCGCTGACCATATCGGCGATCGTCAGCTGGATCTGCTGCGTCCAGACCCGCGCCTGCTCGCTGCGCGCCACCAGCTTCAGCGCCGGGGCCAGGTAATGAAGAATAGCTGCGGTCTGGCCGACGACCACGCCGCCGTCTTTCAGGAACGGCGGCGCGAACGGCGGGTGCGCGAGCGACCGGTCGTTCAGGCCGCGCAGCATGGCCGGCAGGCCCCGGCCCGCACTCTCGGCGCCGCGCGCCACGTCGATGTAAGGCGCGCCGGCCGCTTCGAGCGCGAGCCGCACGAATTCGCCGCGGCCCTGGATGGTCGGCCAGTAGTGGAGTTCATATGCCATCGAAGGAATGTAGCTTGCGGCCGCTGCGCGCAGCCTGTGACTGAACGGCGCTGAAAAAATGTTCACCCCGTTCGCCGCGCTGCGCCGTTCAACCGGATGTCACAACCCACCTCCGGAGCACCGCATGTCCCACCGTCGCCACTTCATCACGCTGGCTGCTGCTGCCGCAGCCGCGCTCGCCGCAACACCCACTTT
This sequence comes from Rhizobacter sp., assembly GCA_043774765.1. Taxonomy (GTDB): domain Bacteria; phylum Pseudomonadota; class Gammaproteobacteria; order Burkholderiales; family Burkholderiaceae_C; genus LMDS01. Next base: position 2,236 of record JAYVTD010000559.1, read on the forward strand.
GGCCATCGGCAGCCTGGTCGACGTCGACATCGTCGACCGCAGCCAGAACGAGGTGCTGCCGGTCTACCAGCAGCGTGGCACGGCCTGGGTCGCCGGCCGGCCCGGCAGCCGCTATGCCGTGCGCCTGGCCAACCGCTCCAGCGCACGGGTCATGGTGGTGTTGTCGGTCGACGGCATCAACGCCGTCACGGGCGAGACGGCCGGGCTCGGCCAGGTCGGCTACGTGCTCGGGCCCTGGCAGTCGACCGAGATCACCGGCTGGCGCAAGAGCCTGACCGAAGCAGCGGCCTTCTACTTCACCGCCTTGCCCGACTCGTATGCCGCGCGCACCGACCGGCCCGACAACGTGGGCGTGATCGGCGCAGCGGTGTTCCGCGAGCGCGCGCGCGAGCCCGAGGTGTCGCGGCGCCCGTTCGACAGCGCCGAGCCCGGCCTGGCGCAGAACGCCGACCGCGCGCGCGGCGCCGCAGAGTCGTCGGCGCCACCGTCGCCCGCTGCAAAGTCGGCCGGCAGCATTCGCGAGGAGCGACTGGGCACCGGCCACGGCGAACGCGAATACATGCCGACCACGCACACCCACTTCGAGCGCGCCAGCGACCGGCCGAGCGAGCTCGTGCGGCTGCGCTACGACAGCCACGAGCGCTTGCTCGCCAGCGGCGTGATCAGGCCGCGCCGCGCGCCGTGGGTGCCCGAGCCGTTCCCGGGTTTCGTGCCCGACCCGAAGGGCTGAGAGCCATGCCGGCGCCCGTGAACCTCTGCAATGTCCCAGGTTCCGGGCGCACCACTGGTGCCAGGCCCACGCCGGCCCGGTGCGCGACCGCGGTGCGTACACTTCCGCAAACGACCCGCAGGCTTGCAGCATGTCCACCCAGCTCAAAGAACTTCTCGACAGCAACCGGCTCTGGGCCGCCAAGACCGAAGCGCACACACCCGGCTTTTTCACCGGGTTGCTGCAGCAGCAGGCACCGCAGTACATGTGGATCGGCTGTGCCGACAGCCGCGTACCGGCCAACGAGCTGGTCGACCTGCTGCCGGGCGAACTCTTCGTGCACCGCAACGTGGCCAACGTGGTGGTGCACTCCGACCTGAACTGCCTGTCGGTGATCCAGTTCGCGACCGACCGTCTGAAGGTCAAGCACATCATCATCGTCGGCCATTCCGGCTGCGGCGGGGTGCGTGCGGCGCTCAACGACACCCGCATCGGCCTGGCCGACAACTGGATCCGCCACGTGCAGGACGTGCGCAACCGCCACCAGCCCTGGCTCGATACTGTCGCCGAGGAGCGGCGCGTCGACGCGCTGTGCGAGCTCAACGTGATCGAGCAGGCGCGCAACGCCTGCCAGACCACGATCGTGCAGGACGCCTGGGCACGCGGCCAGGAACTGGTCGTGCACGGCTGGTACTACGGTCTGTACGACGGCCTGCTCCAAGACCTGGAGATCACGGTGGCCGACCCGGCCCAGATGAGCGAGGCCTTCGAGCGCGCGGTGGCCGGAGTGCA
>JAYVTD010000560.1:0-8473 GCA_043774765.1 Rhizobacter sp.
CCGGGTCGATGTAGTTTTCCATGTACCACTTCTTCAGGTTCATCTGAATCGTGGAGTGGCGGAATTCATCGACCATCTGCATCGTGAAGCCGGTGCGCAGCTCTTCGCCCGGGGCGAGGCGGCCGACCATCGCCATCGAGCGCGCGGCCGAGATTTCGGGGAAGGGGATGATCGCGAGGAACAGCTTCATCCACTCGATCCAGCGTGGCTGGACATTGCGGAACATGTCGCCGCGCAACGCCGCGTCGAGCGCGCCGTAGACACGGTTGTCTTTTTCTTCCTGCATCGGGAAGTACGAGCGCAAGACCTGTTTCATCGGGTCGCGAGCGACCTTGCTGATCTTGTAGTCGGTCGGGAAGGTCATCGCTTCCTGAACGTAGCTCGGGGTCCAACCCAGGTCGGCGATGCGGCGGGCCGCCTCACCGATCGTGATGCCCTTCTGGGAGGTGATCTTGTTGAGTGTCAAACCAACTGACATGGGGTTCTCCTGTGTCACTGAATCGTTGAACAAGGCGCTGGACTCGCTTCGACGGGCGCCGACATGGGGCCGATCAGCGCTGTCTTCAAAGCGGCGCTGAACCGCAGGTCCCTCTCAGCATTAGCGACATGTGTGCCACCGCAGGTAAACCCGCGAAAACGGGCGTTTAGGGCCGCTATCGGCACCGAATCGCGGGTTGGGCGGGGACACTGCGTCTCGTTCCGCGACAAGCGCAGTGGTGCAGTCGTCCGATTGTGGAAACGCATGGCGGCATCTACGGCGAGGTTGATTGCAAGCGGCGCTCAGGCGGGCTGCGTCTGTGGCGCGTCGGCCTTGACCATTGGCTTGCCTTCGACGAGGAAGCGCGCAGCAAGCACCAGTGTGCCGACCGTGAAGTCGTGACCGTGGGCCGCGACCATCGCGTTGCACAGGCTGCTCAGGCGATTGTGGAAGTCGTCTTTCGACTGGTCTTCTGCGCTGAGCGGGGGCGTGACGGGGGTTTCCATGCGGGCTCCTCAAGGGGTGGTGAAACGAAACAAATCGGCGGGCAAATGAACCCAGCCAAAACATCGGTCTTGCGTGCCGAAGGCCAGGCGCGTGCCGTCGGGCGACCAAGCGAGCGCGGTCACGGGTCCGTTGCCCGCCGCCCGCACCACCAGCACATCGGCCTGGCCGGGTTGGCTGAGCGCAATTGCGCCGTTGTGGTGGCCGGCCGCGATCAGCGCCTGCGTGGGGTGACAGGCCACCTGCGTCACCGCGGCCTTGCTGGCCGCGCCGCACAGCTCGGGGGGCTCGCCGGCGCGCGGCGGATCGAAGCGCCAGGCCACCGGCCGCGTGCCGCCGCTGGCCACCAGGAAGCGGCCGTCGCCCGCAAACGCGAGACTGTGCGGCGCGCCAGGGTTGCCGCCGAGCTCGATGTCGCTGCCATCGGCGATGCGCCAGGCGTGCAGCACATTGCCCTGCGTGCCGCTCACGAGCACGCTGGCGTCGGGATGCCAGGCGAGCGCGGAATGCGCGCCCGGCCAGGCCAGGCGGGTGGGCGCATCGCCCTCGGCCGCTGACCACAGCGTGACGCCGCCGTCATGGCTTGCGGCGAGCCGCAAGCCGCTCATGTCGAACGCAATCGCGCTGGCCGCGCTCGGCAGCTCGATCTGCGCTTCGCGCTGCAAGTGAATACTGTGCAGGCGCTGGCCTGCGGCCCAGGCCCGCACGCCGGCGTGGCCGGAAGCGACGGCGCTGATCGCAGAACCGGCCACCTCCGCGAGCTGCGAGCAACTGCCTGTGGCCGAGACGTGCACCAGCCGGCCCTCGGCGCCGCCGCTGAGAAAACCGCCGAGCCGATCCGCACACAAGGCCATCGACGCCTTCGGATGGGCCCGAACCCGCAGCGGCTCCGGCGCCGGGCTCTTGCCCGCGACCACGGCCCAGCCGCCGGCCGGCCGCGGCGCGAGGTGCGGGCCGTTCGGCCACACGCCGTCGGCCAGCACCACCACGCCGTCGGCCGTGGCGCAGGCTGCGGTGCGGCTGTTCGCATCCCACGCGACGCCGACCACGGCGGCCTTCACGTCCCAATGGGTTCCGAGCAGATCGAGCAGAGGCGGCGTGACGTTCATGTCGGGCTCTTTGGGTGCAAGCGTGGTGCGGGGTGGCGCGGTGATGTGAAGGGCGTCATTGACGTGAAGCCGCAGTCGCGCCCGCGCCAGGCAATGGGTCGTCGAAGTGGGTCAGCGCCTGCTCCAGCCAATCGCGTTCGGCTTCGATCGTGCGGGCCTCGGCATCGGCTGCGCTCATGCGCGATTGCATCTCAACGATGCGCGCCAGCAGCACCGGCGACGGGCCGTGCAGGCGTTGGTCTTCGAGCGCGCGCTCGAGTTCGATCTCGGCACCGCCGCGGCGTGCCTCGCTGCGCAAGTGGCGCGAGTTGACCTCGGTGAGCGCGATCACCAGCCGCACGCGGTCGGGGATCGGGTTTGGCGCCGCGGTGGGCGAATCAGGCAGGCCCATGACACGTCCTTCGCGGTGTGGAGCAGCAGTAGAAAGACGGTCGTGGGCCTACGGGATCAGCACTGCGCGGCCGCGAATCTTGCCGTGGTGCAGGTCTTTGAGCGCCTGGTTCGCGTCTTTCAATTTGTACTCGCGCGTGGCCAGGTGCACCAGGCCGCGATCGGCCAGCGCCATCAACTCGACCAGCTCGGCATAGGTGCCCACAAGGTTGCCGACGATGCTCTTCTCAGACGTGATCATGTCGAGCGTCGGCAATTCGATCTTGCCGCCGTAGCCGACGATGTAGTAGGTGCCAGCGTTGCGCGTCATCGCCAGGCCCTGGGCGATGGCGTCGCCTTCGCCGACGAAATCGATCACCGCCTGCGCGCCGTGGCCGCCGGTCAATTCGAGCACGCGTGCGACCTCGTTGCCGTCACCACCCTTCACGACGTGGTGCGCACCGCATTCGGTGGCAAGCGCGAGCGCGGTGTCGGACCGGTCGACGACGATGATCTCGGCTGCGCACAGCGCCGCCAGCACCTGGATGCCGATGTGACCCAGGCCGCCCGCGCCGATCACGACCGCGTACTCGCCAGGCAGCAGGTGGCGCGAGGCCTTTTTCGCCGCGCGGTACGCGGTGAGCCCGGCGTCGGTGTAGGGCGCCACGTCTTTCGGGGCAAGCGTCTTCGGCAGCTTGATCAGCGTGCGCTCGCCAGTGCGCAGGTACTGCGCATAGCCGCCGTTCGCGTTGATGCCGGGGAAGCGGCTCTCGACCGCGTGCATGTCGTCGCCGCGCCGGCACGCCAGGCAGTGGCCGCTGGTGACCAGCGGGTGGCAGATGACCGCGTCGCCGACCTTCACGCTGGTGACACCCAAACCCACCGCCTCGACCCAGCCCGCATTTTCGTGGCCCATGATGTAAGGCAGCTCGAGGTCGACCTTGCTGCGCCAGATGCCCTCGACCACATGCAGATCGGTGCGGCACACGCCGGCCCCACCGATGCGCACAATCACGTCGGTCGGCGTTTCGATCGTCGGATCGGCCACGTCTTCGTAGCGCACGAATTCGTCGGCGGTGAGTGAGGGGTCGTAGTGGTGAAGGACAGCGGCTTTCATCGTTCGATTCCTGTTCGTTCGAGTGGGTAGAGCGCACGAGCGACCTCGCTCCTAGCCTGTTTGCGCAACTCCTGTGCCAATGAACGGCCGTGCGGGTCGCGCCTCGGCCAACGGCCCGAAGTTGCAAGGGCCGCGCGATCAATCTCGCTCGAAGGCATCGGGTTTGTGCTGAGACGCTCGCCGCATCGGGAGCTGTCCCACGATGACGCAACAACGGTCGCGGATGCAACGCCGAACGTCCGATTTCAGGTCAGACACTTGCGCCCAGGTGAGGTGTCATCAGACCCTCTTGTGTCGCTCAGACTGACTGGCGGGTGTTTGAGTCGAGCAACGCAGTCCAGCTGCGTCGTCGTAACTCAGCAAGACCGAACGCCATGACGGCCAGCCGCACATCCGCAAGTGCCGAGGCGCCCGGTGGTGGCCGCGCGCAACCTGCTCATTCACGGCTGCCTGGGCATCGCGATGCACCGAAAGCTGCATCGCAACCTGTTGATGTTCAACAGCTTACCCGCGTCGCCTTTCAATACGACATCGTGCTGATGTGAAGCGCCTCAGCGTTTGAGCGAGCGGTAGACCGCGGCTTCGAAGTCGACGAAGCCCGGGTACGAGGCCACGTCCTGGAACGGCAGGATCTGCGAGCCGAAGAAGCCGCCGATGCCGTTCTTGCGGTCGATCCAGTAGAACAGGTTGCCCAGCCCGGCCCACATCAGCGAGCCTGCAGGGCGGCCGGTGTTCGTGTCCTGCTCATTGCGCTGGAAGGTGTAGGCCCAGGTCTTGGTGATGCCGGGGTCGAACTCGCCGTCGTTCGAGAGCGACGGGATCGAAGTCTTCCAGCCGCCGCTGGTCATGCCCGCAGGCAGGCCGTTCTTCGACATCGCCTCGACCGTTTCCGCCTTCAGCACGCGCCCGTTCGGGCCGTCGCCGTCGTTCAGGAACATGCGGATGAACTTCATGTATTCGCCCACCGTCGAGTACAGCCCGTGGCCGCCCATGTCCATCTCTGGGGGCTGCGGCAGCATCAGCTCGGGCAGCGGCGTGAGCTTGCCGTCCTGCGCACGGTCGTGCAGCACGGCGCGGCGCGCCAGCATCGAATCGCTCATCGTGAAGCCGATGTCGTTCATGCCGAGCGGCGCGAAGATGCGCTCCTTCATCACTTCGCCCAGGCGTTTGCCACGCTGCTGCTCGACGATGCGGCCGAGCCAGTCGATGTTGGCGCCGTAGGTCCAGCGCTCGCCCGGCTCGTGCAACAGCACGGTGCGGATCGACGCGAACGTGCTCGACACGACAGTCGGAATGTTCTTCGCGGTGCGGTACTTCAGGTCGTCGTGGCTGAAGAATTCGTAGCACAGGCCCGACAGGTGCAGCATCAGGTCGTTGATCGTGATGTCGCGTTTCGGTGCACGTGTCTTCGGTTGCCCTGCGGCGTCGAAGCCATCGAGCACCTGCAGCTCGGCAATCTCGGGCACGTATTTCTTCGCCGCGTCGTCGAGCCTGAGCTTGCCTTCTTCGACCAGCTGCATGACGCAGGTGCCGGTCAACGCCTTGGTGGTGGAGAAGATCGCCATCACCGAGTCGAGGCTCATCGGTTGGTCTTTGCCGAGCTCGCGCTTGCCGGCGCATCCCTCGTAGAAATTGCCCTTCCGGTCGGTGGCCATCGCCACCACGCCGGGCACGCCGCCGGCCCGGTTCACGCTGTAGTCAAGCACCGTGTCGGCGGCTTGTTTGATCGATCCTGTCATCGCTGTCTCCTGGGTTGGAATGCGGCGGCCTGTGGTTTGGCCTGCCTCGAACCGCTGCAGCTTCAGGGCAGATTTTTTAGTCTAGCCATCTGCACCGGTCGATACGATGACGGGTTAACCCGAATCTCCCTCCCCGCTGTTTCAGAGCGAAGCAACGCGGTCGTTCGGCCGGCATGTTTCGACTTGAGCTTGCCGCGCCGGCACGTGCAAAAAACGTGATGCAATCCGGCGTCCCGCTTGTTCGAGGCCGAGGAGCCACCCCGAAGATGTTTTCCATCCTGATCCCGACCTGGAACAACCTCGACTACCTGCGCCTGGTCGTGCAGAGCATCCGGCGCCATTCGGCGCATGCGCACCAGATCATCGTGCACGTTAACGACGGCAGCGACGGCACCCGAGAGTGGGTGATGCAGCAGCAGCTCGACGCCACCTTTTCGGCCAGCAACGTCGGCATCTGCCTGGCGGTGAACGAAGCAGCGCAACTCGCCGAGCACGATTACATCGTCTACCTGAACGACGACATGTACTGCCTGCCGGGTTGGGACACGGCGCTGCTCAAGCGCATCAAGACCATGCCCGACGATCTCTTCATGCTCTCGGGCACGATGGTCGAGCCCAAAGACAGCGGCAACCCCTGCGTGGTGGTGGCCGACCATGGCGACACGGTGGCCGGCTTTCGCGAGACCGAGCTGCTGAAGTCCGCGCTGGGCCTGCGCCGCGCCGACTGGTACGGCGCCACCTGGCCGCCGACGCTGGTGCACCGCAAGTGGTGGTTCAACGTGGGCGGCTACAGCACCGAGCTGTCGCCGGGCATGAGCAGCGACAACGATTTTTCGATGAAGCTGTGGCACGCCGGCTGTCGCCGTTTCATCGGTGTGGGTGATTCGCTGGTTTATCACTTCCAGTGCAAGTCGACCGGCAAAGTCGTGAAGAACGATGGCCGCCGCCAGTTCTTGCACAAGTGGGGTATGACGCAATCGACCTTCGACCGCTACTACCTGCGCCGCGGCGAGACGCTGGCCGGGGACCTGCTGCCCACGCCCGACCCGATAGCTACGAAGGGGCTGAAGTGGGCTTTGCGCAAGAGCGTCTGGCGGCGGCGTTTTGGCTGAATATTTCAGCTGCTGCGCTTCGGCTTGAGCGTGCGCTTGAGCCAGAAGAACGGCGCCAGCAGCGCCGGGCAGGCGGCGTAGACGAACAGGCGCAGGCGCACTGCGAGCGGCACGTCACCCGCATTCAACACACATCGCCCGCGCGCTGGCAACGAGCCCGCCGCGAACAGGTCACGAACGAAATGTTCGCGGGCGAGCCGTGCCAGCAGCGCGGGTTCGATGGCCGCCAGCTGGCCCGCGCTGCGTGCGTCTTGCAGCAGCAAGGGCAGTTCGACCAGCGAGCTGCGGTTGTTCTTCAGCAGCGCCTTGACCACGTCACCCACCGACTGCGCGCGGCGCCGGAACGACAAACCGCCGCGCCGGTAACGCACCAGCGGCTCGGCCAGCGTGACCGCGCCACCGCTCATCACAGCGCGCAGCACCATCACGAGGTCTTCGGCGACCACGCCTTGGGGCAGCGGGCCGAAGCGCTCGAACACGCGGCGTGTCCAGGCCTGCGCGGCGCCGACGACGAAGGGCGGGCGTGTCAGCCAGTCGGCGGCGTTGTGATAAGTGGCCAGATCGCTCGGCGTGATGGTGGCGCCGGTGTGGCCGGTTTCGTCGACGTCGATCAACGCCGCGGCGATCAGGTCGAGGCGCTGGTCCGATGCGCGCCAGGCCAGCATGACCCGTTCGCAGCGCTGCGGCAACGACACGTCGTCACCGGCGGCGACGAACAGCATCTGGCCCTTTGACAAGCTCACCAGATGGCTCAGGTGCGCGCCGATGCCGAGGTTGGCCGGGTTGCGGTTCAGCACGATGTGGTGCGGGCCGGTGTAGCCGGCCACGGCGGCCTGCATCGCCGCGAACGTGTTGTCGCTCGAAGCGTCGTCGGAGAGCACGATTTCCAGTGGCGAATAGGTCTGACTCAAGGCGCCGGCCACGGCCTGCGCGACCGTGCTCTCCTGCTGGAACGCGATCAGCAGAATGCTCACCAGCGGCGCGTCGCCGTTCACCTGGCGCGCACCTGTGCGGCGAGCGCGAGCAGAGCTCTCACATGCACGTTGACCGACGGGTCGTAGCCGAGCGCGGCCAGCGGCTCGGCGATGCGGTGCGCTTTCGCGCGCCACGCGGCCACTGCCTGGCCGATGGCCTCATTCAGGCTTTCTGTCCGCGCGAGGCTGAACGCGAACTGCCCCGGCGCGCGGATCACTTCCACGCAACCCACGTTGTCTGCCGCCACGATCGGTGTGCCGCACAGTACCGACTCCACACCGACCAGACCGAAAGGTTCGAAGATCGACGCGAGCACGGTGAAGTCGACGGCGCGGAACACGTTGTGCAGGTCGTTGCGGTAGCCGAGGTAGCGGATGTGCGGCGCGTCGATGTCGATCGGCCGGCCGGCCACGACCAGGCACACGGGCAGGTCGGTCTTCGCGAAAAATTCGGCCAGCAGGTCGAGCCCCTTGCGGCGGTGGCCGGTCGACGCGAGCAGGAACACGGCCTTGTCGTCGGGCAGCTTCAGCTCGGCACGCAGGCGCGCGCGTTCAGCGTCGGGCACCGGCGAGAAGCGATCGCCATCGACCGGCGGGTACATCAGCCGGATCTTGTCGGGGTCGATACCGTAAAAGTGCTGCACCTCGTCGGCCATGCGCTGCGAATGCGCCACGATGAACTGCGAGTTCACGAGGTGTGCGCGTTCGAGCGCGATCTTCCAGCCGTCGGAGCGGCCGGCACTCTGGCCCATCGCCGCCAGATAACCCGGGTGCGTGCTGCCGCAGATCGCGATGTCGGCGGCGCCGGTCTGGTTGCAGGCGATCAAAGGGCCGAGCTCGCGGCGCTGTTTGAAGCGGCGGATGCGCCAGTCGAAGTACAGGTCGCGCAGCTTCGACGGCACGCCGGTCATGCGCACCGGCAGCGCATCGACCCAGGCGTACTCGGGCAGCGTGGTGTCGAAGGCCTTGGCAATCACGGTCGGGCGCACGCCGAGCGCGTGCAGGCCGCGCACCAGCGTCAGCGCATACCGCTCGATGCCGCCGCTGTGGCGCAGGCCGTGGTTGCTGAGG
>JAYVTD010000561.1:0-2851 GCA_043774765.1 Rhizobacter sp.
CGCTGCGTGGTCGGCGGATCGGTCGATGCCGCTGGCTTATGCGCGCGTCGTGCATCCGGGTCAGAAGTACGCCGAGCCTTCGATCGGCCGCGTGATCACAATCGCTGCGGTGCGTGGCACCGGGCTCGGGCGCGAGCTCGTAAGGCGCGCGGTCGCACATTGCCTGGAAGCATTTCCCGGGCAAGGCATTCGCATCTCGGCCCAGACGCGGCTCGAAGCCTTCTACGCGGGCTTCGGGTTTCAGCCGATCGGCGAGCCGTACATGGAAGACGGCATTGCGCACACCGAGATGCTTCTGCCCGGCTGATTCAGCCAGGCGACGTGGCCGATTCGAGCCGCGCCAGCCAGTGCATCGCGTGCTCGCGGGCGCTGCCGCACATCTCCAGCGAAGGTTGAAGCCCCGAACAACACACCGGCCGCTCGGGCCGCCCGTAGATCGAACAGCGGTTCGCCGCGTCGAGCTGCACGCAGCGCACGCCCGCCGGTTTGCCGCGCGGCATGCCGGGAATCGGGCTCGAGATCGATGGCGCGGTGCAGCATGCGCCGCAGTCGGGTCGGCATTCCATGGCCCGAGCGTAGCAAACGGGTCTCTGGCATGGCCGCCCGACCCCTTCGGGTGACTTCCCCAGGCCTGCTGCCTACAATCTCCGTCTGCTCAAAAATCAGGCAATCCGATGTTGTTCCCGAAGCATTTCGACGTGATCGTGGTCGGCGGTGGCCACGCCGGCACCGAAGCCGCGCTCGCCGCCGCCCGCATGGGAGCCGCCACGCTGCTGCTCACGCACAACATCGAGACGCTCGGGCAGATGAGTTGCAACCCGTCCATCGGCGGCATCGGCAAGGGCCATCTGGTCAAGGAAGTCGACGCGCTGGGTGGTGCGATGGCGGCGGCGACCGATGAAGCCGGCATCCAGTTCCGCATCCTGAACGGCTCCAAAGGCCAGGCCGTGCGTGCCACCCGCGCCCAAGCCGACCGCATTCTGTACAAGGCAGCGATCCGCAAGCGCCTGGAAAACCAGCCGAACCTGTGGCTGTTTCAAGGCGCCTGCGACGATCTTATTCTGGAAGGTGGCCGCATTGCGGGAGCCATCACGCAAGTGGGCATACGCTTCTCTGCGCGCGCCGTGGTTTTGACGGCGGGTACTTTTCTCGACGGCAAGATCCACGTCGGCCTGGAAAGCCACAGCGCCGGCCGCGCGGGCGATCCACCGGCGATCGCGTTGTCCGCGCGTCTGAAGGAACTGAAGCTGCCTCAAGGCCGGTTGAAGACCGGCACACCACCGCGGCTCGACGGCCGATCGATCAACTTTACGGTGCTGACCGCACAGCCGGGTGACGGCGTGCCGGGCTCCGACGGCTCGCCCGCCACCGAGCCGGTGCCGGTGTTCAGCTTCATGGGCAGCGCCGACCAACACCCGCAACAAGTGCCCTGCTGGATCACCCACACCAACGAGCGCACGCACGCGATCATCCGCTCCGGCTTCGACCGCAGCCCGATGTTCACGGGCCTCATCGACGGCGTGGGGCCGCGCTACTGCCCGAGCATCGAAGACAAGGTGAACCGGTTTGCCGACAAGAATTCGCACCAGATCTTTCTGGAACCCGAAGGCCTGACGACGCACGAGGTCTACCCGAACGGCATTTCCACTTCGTTGCCTTTCGACATCCAGCTCGCCGCCGTGCGCAGCATGCTCGGCCTGGAAGAAGCGCACATCCTGCGGCCGGGTTACGCGATCGAGTACGACTACTTCGACCCGCGTGAGTTGAAAGCCAGCTTCGAGACACAGGCGGTCGAAGGCCTCTTCTTCGCCGGGCAGATCAACGGCACGACTGGCTACGAAGAGGCTGCCGCGCAAGGCCTGTTCGCCGGCATCAACGCGGCGCTCCAGGTGCGTGACGAGTCGGCCTGGTTGCCACGCCGCGACCAGGCATACATCGGTGTGCTGGTCGACGACCTGATCACCAAGGGCGTGACCGAGCCGTACCGCATGTTCACGAGCCGCGCCGAGTTCCGACTGCAACTGCGCGAAGACAACGCCGACATGCGACTGACCGAGGCTGGCCGAGCCATGGGGCTGGTGGACGATGCACGCTGGAGCGCGTTCAACCGCAAGCGTGATGCGGTGGCGCGTGAGGTTGAGCGGCTGAAGGCGACCTGGGTGCGCCCGGCGGTGTTGCCTGACTTCGACGCGCAGCGCCTGCTCGGCGCCGCGATCGAACACGAATACAGTCTGGCCGAATTGCTGACCCGCCCCGATGTCAGTTTCGACCAGGTCACCGAGGTGGCGCAGATTGCTGCGTCGGGCGCCGCTGTTTCACGTGAAACATTGCGGGCCGAGTTTGGCGCCACGCTCGCCGACACGGTGATCGAACAGGTGCAGATCAGCATCAAGTACGCCGGCTACATCGACAAGCAGAACCGCGATGTCGAGCGCAGCGCGCACTTCGAAGGCCTGCCCCTGCCGGAAGGCATCGACTACAGCCAAGTTCATGCGCTGTCGTTCGAGGCGCGCCAGAAACTAGCCAAACACCAACCGGAAACCTTGGGGCAGGCGTCGCGCATTTCAGGCATCACGCCGGCATCGATCTCTCTCCTGCTGGTGCACCTGAAGAAGGGTCGTTTCAAGGGTTTCGCCAAGGCGGAAGCACGCCCTGCAGATGCGACCGCCTGACGCGCCGGTACCCGGTCTGCGCGGAGCGTTGGCCGAGACCGGTCGCGGGCTGGCACTCGATCTGACCGAAGTCCAGATCGACACGCTGCTTGCGTATCTGGCATTGCTTCAGCGTTGGAACACCACCTACAACCTGACCGCAGTGCGCGACCCGGTGCAGATGCTGACCCAGCATCTCG
>JAYVTD010000562.1:0-2005 GCA_043774765.1 Rhizobacter sp.
ACGTGGCGCTGAATGAACTCGGCGACGGCCAGTTCTGCATGGGCGAGTACCACTACAGCCTGGTCGTGTTCGGCGACGACGTGGCCGATGCCGGACGGCGCGCGGCGCAAGCCATCGGCGCGGTCGGCGAAGCGTCGAGCCTGCAGATGTCGCCGGTCGATCTCGTGGCGGATGCCGCTTGGTTCGCGCAGATGCCGGGCAACTGGCAATGGCGCCCCCGGGACGCCAAGCTGTCGTCAAGAGCCTTCGCGGCGCTGGCCAGCGGCCACAACTTCGCGCGCGGCAAACGCGATGGCAACCCCTGGGGTGAAGCGCTCGCGCTGCTGCGCACACCTTCGGGTCAGCCGTTCTACCTGAACCTGCACAGCAGCCCCGAGGGCGAGGACTCCGCGGACAAAAAGCTGCCAGGCAACACACTGATCATCGGCTCGACCGGTGTCGGCAAGACCACTCTGGAGATGTTCCTGCTGACGCTCACGCGCAAGTGGGAACCGGCACCACGGCTCGTGCTGTTTGATCTCGATCGCGGCTGTGAGATCGCCATCCGCGCGTTGGGCGGGCGCTACTTCACGCTCGAAGCGGGCAAGCCGACTGGCTGCAACCCGTTGCAGCGCGATCCGACCCCGGCACGCGTGCAGTTCTGGGAGCAGTTGATTCGCACCTGCATCGCGACGCCGGCCATGCCGCTGCTGCCGTCCGACGAGCGCGCCATCGCTGAGGCCGTCAAGTCAGTGGCGATGATGCCGGTGAATCTGCGCCGCTTCTCGACCGTCCGGCAGAACCTGCCGAAGTCCGGCGAGAACAGCCTGTACGAACGGCTCGGCCGTTGGTGCCAGGGTGGCGCGCTCGGCTGGGTGTTCGACCAGGCCGACGACCGGTTGCTCGACCTTCACGCCGCGTCGGTGATCGGCTTCGACACCACCGAGTTCCTCGACCTGCCCGAGGTGCGCACACCAGTGATGATGTACCTGCTGCAGGTCATGGAAGAACTGGTCAACGGCGAGCGCTTGATCTACGTGATCTCGGAATTCTGGAAGGCGCTCGACCACGAAATCTTCAGCGACTTCGCCAAGCAGAAGCAGAAGACCATCCGCAAACAGAATGGCCTGGGCATCTTCGACACGCAAAGCCCGTCCGACGTGCTCCGCCACCCGATTGGTCGGACCATGATCGAGCAGAGCGTGACGAAGATCTTCCTGGCCAACCCCGAGGCGGTGCGCGAGGAGTACGTCGAAGGCTTCGGCCTCAGCCAGTCCGAATTCGAGATCGTCCGCAGCCTTGGCGCGCAAGGCGGCCGACGCTTCTTGGTCAAGCAGGGGCACGCCAGCGCGATCTGCGAGATGGACCTCGCCGGCCTGGACGACTTCATCACCGTGCTGTCGGGCACCACCGACAACGTGGCCCTGCTGGATTCGGTGCGCGAACGGCATGGTGACGATCCGTTTCAATGGCTTCCCGTTCTCCTTTCAGAGGTTCAGGATCGCAAGTTTCGAACCTCCAGGAGAGCAGCATGAGAGTCGTACAACTCATCGTCATTTGCGCATTACTTGTCGCCGGCCCATCGGCGGCAGTCGCCCAGTTCGTCAAGGGCAACGAGGCCGTCAAGGTGATGGCCGACGGATCGAAGAAGGTCGAGACGCCGCCGCTGCCGTCAGTGACTCTGGGCAGTCCCTGCCCGGCCTCAAAAGCCGGTTGCGCTGGTGGCGGCTGGAAGATGTTGGAGAGCGCTGACGGACTGGTCGAATGCACCGAGGTCTTCGCACGTCCGAGCACTTGCCGCGCATCGACCTACGGAACTGAGAAGCGATCGCGCTCGTGGGTAGTGAAGCTCAAGGGCGATTGGACGCAGTGCGAACGGCCAGACATCGCAGGCAAATGCGTCAGTCTGAAGAGTTTCCCAATTAGCGCAGTTCAATAGGGCAATCGCAAAGCCATGTTTACCTGGGTCGGCTCACAGTTTGATGGGATCTTGAGCACGTACGTGCTGGGGGTCGTGAGTTCGCTG
>JAYVTD010000563.1:0-11445 GCA_043774765.1 Rhizobacter sp.
AGGCCCAGGCGCTGCTGCAGCGTGCGGATCTCTTCGCGCATCGAGCGGCGCAGCCGTGCGTCGAGGTTCGACAGCGGCTCGTCGAACAGCAGCACCGCCGGCTCCAGCACCAGCGCGCGGGCCAGCGCCACACGTTGCTGCTGGCCGCCGGAGAGTTCGCTCGGCAGGCGCGCGTCGAAGCCGGTCAGGCCGACCGTCGCCAGCGCCGCTTGGGCGCGCTGCTTTGCCTCAATCTTGTTCACGCCCGACACCGACAGGCCGTACGACACGTTGGCCAGCACGTTCATGTGCGGGAACAGCGCGTAGCTCTGGAACACCATGCTGACGTTGCGCTCGGCCGGGCCGAGCGTGGTCACGTCGATACCGTCGATGAAGATCTGCCCGCCGGTCGGCGCTTCGAGCCCGGCGATCAAACGCAGCGTCGTCGTCTTGCCGCAGCCGCTCGGGCCGAGGATGGTCGTGAGCGTGCCCTTGGGCACCGTGAAGCTGATGCCCTTCACGACCAGAGGCGCGTTCGCATCGCTGCCGTAACGCTTGCTGATGTTGCGGAACTTGATGCCGGTGTTGGTCTTGTCATTCATCGCTCAATGCCCTCCCACGGCGCGGCGGCCGAGCATTCTTTCACCGACCAGCCACTGTATCAATGCGATCGCGAGCGACATCAACACGATCAACACCGTGCAGTAGGCCAGCGCCACGCCATAGTCGCCATTGCCGACGCGGCCGATGATGTAGGTGGTGGCGAGTTCGTTCTCGGCGGTGACGAGGAACACGACCGCCGAGACCGTCGTCATCGAACGCACGAAGCTGTAGACGAGTGCGGCCACCAGCGCCGGCTTCAGCAGCGGCAACACCACGCGGCGCAGCGTGGTCGCGGTCGAGGCGCGCAGCATGATCGAGGCTTCGTCGAGCGACTTGTCGAGCTGCTTGAAAGCCGCCGTGCCGGCACGCACACCGACCGGCAGGTTGCGGAACACGAAACACAGCACGATGATGATGCCGGTGCCGGTGAGCTCGAACGGCGGCACGTTGAAAGCCAGGATGTAGCTCACGCCGAGCACGGTGCCGGGGATCGCGAAAGCGAGCAATGCGCCGAACTCGAACCCGCCCTGGCCCTTGAACTCGGTGCGCGCCAGCAGCCACGCGATCAGCAGGCCGAGCCCGGCGCACAGCGGCGCAGCGATGGCCGAGAGCTTCAGCGTCGTGAACAGCGAGTTCCACGCCGTGCCGGCCCAGACCAGGCCGAACTCGCCCCACTGCATGTCGAACGCGGTGATGAAGTGCTTGAGCGTCGGCGTGTAGTCGCGGCCCCAGGTCTGCACGAAACCGCCCGCGAAGGCGAACAGATAGACCACGATCGTGAACGCGAGCCAGGGCAGCGTCACGCCGAGAATGAACCGGCGCGGCCCGTCGGGCAGTGCCATCGGCACGCCGGCGTCGCCCTTGCCCGAGACGGTGGTGAAGCTCATGTTGCCGAGCAGCTTGCGCTGGACCACGAACACCACCAGCGCAAACACGGTCAGGATCAAGGCCAGCGACGCCGCACGGCCCTGGTCGTATTGCGCACCGACGATCGCGAAGAAGATGTCGGTCGAGAGCACCGAAAACTGCCCGCCCACGACGATCGGGTTGCCGAAGTCGGCGATGCTCTCGATGAAGCCGACCAGGAAGGCGTTGGCCAGGCCCGGCTTCAGCAGCGGCAAGGTCACCGTGAAGAAGGTGGTGCGACGATCGGCACGCAGCGTCTGCGCCGCTTCTTCGAGCGACGGGCCGATGCCGGCGACCACGCCGCGCATGATCATGAAGGCGATCGGCGTGAAAGCGAACAGCTGCGCCAGCCAGACACCGAAAGCGCCGTAGAACCAGCGGCTCGGCGTGATCCCGAAGGCCGCTTCGAGGAGCTGATTGACGATGCCGGCGCGGCCGAACAGCAGGATCAGCCCGAGGCCCACGACGAACGGCGGCGTGATGATCGGCAGCAGGGCCAGCATGTTCAGCGGCTTCTTCAAACGCTGCGAGCCGCGCTCGGCGAGCAGCGCGATCATCGTGCCCAGCACCGTCGTGCCGGCCGCGGTGATCAGTGCCAGGAACAAGGTGTTCCAGGCCACGCCGCAGCGCTGCCCACCAACGACGCAGCCGAGGCCCCAGGTGCGTTCGTTGCCGATGTGCTCCCACACGTCACCCAGCGCGAACTCGCCGGCATCGTTGAAGAAGGCGCCGGCCAGCGCACGCAGCACCGGCAGCGCAACGAACAGCGCCAACAATGCGCTGCAGAAGATCACCGCGCTGGCCACGAACACGTCGCCGCGAAAGTAGCCCAGGCGCGCGATGCCGGCACCGAGCAGCATCAAGAGCGCGACCAGCGTCAACGCCGCGCCCAGGCCGATGCCGAATTGCCCGGCCGCGAGTGCGCCGAAGGCAGTGTTCATCCACTCGAACGACCAGCCCTTCGCACCGATGGCGAAGCCGCTGAGCAGCAACCCCGCCAGGCCGATGCCGGCACCGGCCGACAGCCCGCGACCTTGCGCACGGCCAGGCGGCAAACGCCAGGCTGCGGCGGCGATCACGAGGCCGAGCAACGCGACCCACAACCACGGTTTGCCATGCATTACGGCCTGCACCGCGCCGCTGGCCGTGTCGGCAGCACCGAACACGCCGAGCAAGGACTGCAGTACCGACTTGTCGGCAGACAAGTACCAGGGCAACAGCAGGAATGACATGGCACCGAGCGACAGCCAGCCGGCGATGGTGGCTTGCACGCGATTGGCGGCTCGGGTTGACGGGCTCATCTCAGGCGCTTCCGGGGCTGTTTTGCGACTCTCGTGCTGCCGACAGCGCGTCGCGGCAGGTGGTACCCGGCGGGGGCGCAGGCTGTGGCGGTCTTCGCTGCGCTCCGACTTCACTCCGGCGCTCGATTCGAGGTCGTGCCGCAGCCTGCCCGCACGCGCCTTTGCCGCGCCAACCGTCACACGCCATGCGAACGCAACGCATCACTTCGGCAAGGAATTCACGTCCTTCTCCCAACGCGCGATCAGCCGGCGGCGCTCCGCACTCGCCCCGTACTTCGCATAGTCGTAGTTGATCAGCTTGATCTTCTTGAAGTCGGGCACGTTCGGGTCGACCGGCGTGCCCTTGTTCGACGGCAACTGGTACTGCTTCGCGGCCGCGCCGAATTGCTGTGCCTGCGGCGTGAGCGCCCATTCGTAGAACTTCTTGGCCTGCTCGAGGTTGCGCGCGCCCTTGATGATGCTCATCGAGCCGATCTCGGCACCGGTGCCTTCGCTCGGCGTGATCGTGGCCACCGGAAAGCCTTGCAGCTTCTCGCCCGGGCCGTCGTGCACGAAGCTGATCGACACCGCCGTTTCGCCACGCGCCACCGCCTTGATCGGCCCGGTGCCCGAGCGTGTGTAGGTGCTGACGTTCTTGTGCAGGCCCTTCAGGTATTCGAAGGCCTTGTCTTCGCCCATCAGCTGCACCAGCGTGGCGATCATCGTGTACGCGGTGCCGCTCGAAGCCGGGTTGGCGACCTGGATCTCGCCTTTGTACTCGGGCTTGAGCAAATCGGCCCAGCTTGCCGGCACGGCGAGCTTCCTCTTCGCGATCAGCTCGGTGTTGTAGCCGAAGCCGAGCGGGCCGGAGTAGATGCCGACCGTCCTGTAGCCCGACTGTTGCGCCTGCTGCTGCGCCCACGCATGCAGCTGCGGCAGCGATGCCGATTTGTATTCGAGGCTCAGGTCGCTTTCTGCCGCTTGCAGGTGCGGATCGCCGGTGCCACCGAACCAGACGTCGGTCTTCGGGTTGGCCTTCTCGGCGATCAGCTGAGCGAGCGCTTCGCCCGAGCCCTTCAGCGACATGTTGACCTTGATGCCGGTGCTCTTCGCGAACACGGTCTGGATCAGGTTGCACCAGTCGGCCTGCACCGAGCAGATCACGTTGAGCTGCTGCGCCGCGGCCGCCAGCGGGAATACCAACACGGTGGCCGCGGCCACGCTGACAAACACCAACCGGAATTTCATCGTTCGTTCTCTGGGAGGCCGGCAGGCTTCACGGGCGCGGAATGCGCGGGCCACGCTTGCCGCGGGGTACGACGCGGCGCGGCGCCGGCACCGGAACGCCCGGGCCCCGCGGGCCTCGCGGACCCCGCGGGACGCGTGGTGGCAAAGGCACGGCCGGCAACACCTGCGGGGCCGGCGCCGCGGTGGCGACCACGGGCACCGCAGCCAGCAGCGGCGCGCCCGCCAGAGCCAGCAGGAATTGCCGGCGTCGATTGATCGTGTCCATGAGTGCCTCCCCTTGAAATGAAGGTATCGAAGGCTCGAGCCGACGACGAACCGACTCTGACGCAGGGCGGCCACATTTTCAATGCGTGCAGTCACTGCACCCGGCGCGGGCCGGCCCGAACCGTTGACGCCGGGAAGAAACTTCGGCATCATCGAACGTGAAACAAAGTTACATCGCCGCGGCGCATGCGGCAGCCCACCATGTCATTCGATCTCGTTTTTTTCGGCGGCACCGGCGACCTGGCCTGGCGCAAGCTGATTCCGGCACTGTTCCAGGCCTTCCGCCACGGCAAGCTGCCACCGGGCGGCCGAATTCTCGCGGTAGCGCGCGACGATCAGACTGACGAGCAGTACCGCCACTGGATCAAGGACCGGTTCCAGGACGTGGAAGGTGCGAAGCGCCCGACCGATGAAGAGTTCGCCCGCTTTGCCGAAGCGCTGCATTACCGGCGCATGGACCTGTCCAAGCCCGACGACTACGCCGCACTGAAAC
This sequence comes from Rhizobacter sp., assembly GCA_043774765.1. Classification (GTDB taxonomy): domain Bacteria; phylum Pseudomonadota; class Gammaproteobacteria; order Burkholderiales; family Burkholderiaceae_C; genus LMDS01. Next base: position 4,774 of record JAYVTD010000563.1, read on the forward strand.
GCTGGCTCGACGAACCACGCGCCGAAGAAGGCCGCGGCGATGGGCCTGCGAACACGGTGGTGCTGTACCTGGCGACCAGCCCGCACCTGTTCCCGCAGATCTGCGAGCAGCTCGGCGTGGTCGGCCTGAACGCGCCGCGCATCCGGGTCGTGCTCGAAAAGCCGCTCGGCCACGACCTGGCGAGCGCACAGGAAATCAACCGCGTCGTGCGCTCGGTGTTCAAGGAAGAGCAGGCCTTCCGCATCGACCACTACCTCGGCAAGCCTTCGGTGCAGAACCTGATGGCGCTGCGTTTTGGCAACGTGCTGTTCGAGCCGCTGTGGCGGCGCGAGAGCATCGCCAACGTGCAGATCACGATCGCAGAAGACTTCGGCGTCGGCACGCGCGGCGACTTCTACGACCGCACCGGCGCATTGCGCGACATGATCCAGAACCACGCGCTGCAGCTGCTGACGATGGTGGCGATGGAGCCGCCTTCGTGCAACGACGCCGACGCGATCCGCGACGAAAAGCTCAAGGTGCTGCGCTCGCTCAAGCCCTTTACCGAAGAGAGTGTCGACCGCGACGTGGTGCGCGGCCAGTACCGTGCGGGAAACGCGCTGGGCAGACCAGCGGTGGGTTACCTCGACGAGATCAAGGTCCCGACAGGCAGCCAGTGCGAAACCTTCGTCGCGATTCGCACCGAGATCCAGAACTGGCGCTGGGCCGGCGTGCCCTTCTACCTGCGTACCGGCAAGCGGCTGGCAGCGCGCGACGCGCAGATCGTCATCAACTTCCGGCCCACGCCACACAGCATCTTCCCGGGCACGAACCGGGCCAACAAGCTCGTGATCAAGCTGCAACCCGAAGACGGGCTGGAACTGCACCTGCTCGCCGCCAAGGGTGCGCGCCAGCAGGAGATGCTCTCGCCGGTGTCGCTCGACCTCGACTTCGACAAGGCCTTCGCCGAGAACCGCGTCGGCGCCTACGAGCGGCTGCTGCTCGAGGTGATCGCCGGGCGCCTGAACCTGTTCGTGCGCAGCGACGAACAGGAGCAGGCCTGGCGCTGGGTCGAGCCGGTGCTCAACGCCTGGAAGCGCGACACCTCCGGCCCGCGGCCGTATTCCGCCGGCACCTGGGGCCCGGCGGCGGCGAGCGCCCTGGTCGCGCGCGACGGCTTCGCCTGGTCCGAAGAACAGTGATGTCAGCCCCTCGTCCCACGCATACATGGGCCGATCCCCCGGGGAGATCGGGCCTTGCTTGGGGCGGCCCGGCGCGGCGGCCCGCCCTCTCGTGCGATCGGAGTTGCCGTGCTTGACCGCATCCGCGCCTCGATCCCTGCGCTGCCGCCCGCCGAGCAGCGCGTCGCCAAGCTCGTGTTGCTCGACCCGCGCAGTTTCGCCACACTGCCCGTGACCGAGCTGGCAGAACGCTCGCATGTGAGCAAACCCACCGTCGTGCGCTTTTGCCGCAGTGTGGGCTACGACGGCCTGACCGACTTCAAGCGCAAGCTGGCCGGCAGCGTCAACGAAGGTGTGCCCTTCGTGCACCGCTCGGTCGACGAAGACGACAAATGCAGCGACATCATCGTGAAGGTGATCGACAACGCCGTGAGCGCTTTGCTGAAGTACCGCAACGACGCGGCCGGCCACGCCTTCGAGCGCGCCATCACGGCGCTGGCCGCGGCAGGTGCTTCGGGCCGGCGCATCGAGTTCTACGGCGTCGGCAATTCCGGCATCGTGGCGCAGGACACGCAGCACAAGTTCTTCCGCCTCGGCGTGAACTGCGCGGCGGTGAGCGACGGCCACGTGCAGGTGATGAGCGCCACCATGCTCAAACCCGGCGACTGCGCCGTGATCATCAGCAACTCCGGCCACACCCGCGACCTGCTCGATGTGGCCGAAATCGCACGCAAACGCGGCGCCACGCTGATCATCATCACCGCCAGCGGCTCGCCGCTGGCGCAACTCGGCCAGGGCACGAACCAGGTGCTGCTCGCTGTCGACCACCCGGAAGACTACGACCGCTACAGCCCGATGGTCTCGCGCCTGTTGCACCTGATGGTGATGGACATTCTTTCCACCGCCGTGGCGCTGCGCCTGCCGGGCGAACTGCGGCCGATGCTGCAGGAGATCAAGAAGAACCTGCGCGCCAAGCGCTACGCGCGCACCGACTGAGGCTGGCGCTGTCGCCCACGTGACCCGGGCGGCCCGAAGCGCGGGCATAGACTGTTCCTCCTACAAGAACATGGAGACAGTCATGAACCGATCCTTCTCGCGTGTTTGCGCAATCGCCGCGGCGTGTGCGGTAGCCACCGCGCTCACGGCGTGTGCCACTTCCAGCGCAACCCGCCCGGCCGCCTGGAGCGCGCCCGAAGCGCTGGTCGCGCCTTCTTCGTTCACCGGCGTGCACGGCCTGGCCGTCGATGCCAAAGGCCGCCTGCTCGCCGGCTCGGTGGTCGGTTATTCGATGTGGGAAGTCGACCGACAGACCGGCGCGGCCAAGGTGCTGATCCCCGCGCCCGAAGGCCAGGCCGACGACATCGCGGTCGGTCCGAAGGGCGAACTCGCGTGGACCAATTACCTGATGGGCATGGTGCGCTACCGCGAGAACGACACGGCACCGATGAAGGTGCTGGCGAAAGACCTGCCCGGTCTGAACTCGCTCGACTTCGACCGCAAGAACGGCAAGCTCTACGCGTCGCAGGTGTTCCTCGGCGACGCGCTCTGGGAGCTCGACGTAGCCGGCGTGAAAGCGCCGCGCCTGATCGCGAAAGACATGGGCGGATTCAACGGCTTCGAGGTCGGCCCCGACGGCATGCTGTACGGCCCGCTGTGGTTCAAGGGCCAGGTCGTGAAGATCGACCCGGCCAACGGCGCCATCACCGTGATCAACAGCGAGTTCAAGGTGCCGGCCGCCGCCAACCTCGACGGCAAGGGCAACCTGTGGGTCGTGGACACCCGCACCGGCGAGCTCTGCAAGGTCGAACTGGCGAGCGGCCGCAAGACCGTCGTCAAGCAACTCAAAACGGCGCTCGACAACCTCGCCATCGCGCCCGACGGCACCATCTACGTGTCGAACATGGCCGACAACTCGATCGAGGCCTTCAACCCCGCCACCGGCGCGCTGCGCACGCTCACCAGCGGCAAGCTCGCGGTGCCAGCCGGCCTGAAACTCGACGGCGATTCGCTCTGGGTCGCCGACGTGTTCGCCTTCCGCCAGGTCAACGTGAAGAGCGGTGACGTGAAGGACATCTTCCGCATGCAGGCCTCCGACATGGAGTACCCGTTCGCGGTGGGGGTGTCGACCAAACTCTTCGCGCTGACCTCGTGGTTCACCGGCACGGTGCAGCTCGTCGACCGCGCCACGCTGAAGACGGTGCACACGATCCACGGCCTGAAGGCGCCGTTCGACGCGCTGCCGATGGAAGACGGCAGCGTGATCTACGCCGAGATCGCCACCGGCAGCATCACGCAGGCCAGCGGCGCCGACTACAAGACGACGAAGGTGGTGGCCACCGGCCTCGCCGGCCCGGTGCAGATGACACTCGGCCGCGATGGCGCGCTCTACGTGACCGAAGCCGCCGGCAAGCTCACCCGCATCGACCTGGCCAGCGGCGCGAAGACCGAAGTGGCGAGCGGCCTCGCGCTGCCCGAAGGTGTGGCGCAAACGCCGTGGGGCACGTTCATCGTCGCCGAGGCGGCGGCCGGCCGGCTGACCGAGATCGACCCCGCCAGCGGCACGCGCCGCAGCGTGGCCGAGAACCTGCCGATCGGCCTGGCCGCCGGGCCCGGCATGCCGCCGCCCTACGTGGTGACCGGCGTGGCCGTCGGCGCCGACGGCACGGTGTACTTCAGCGCCGACAAGAACAACGCGGTGTACCGCGTGCGGCCGCAGCGCTGAAGCGCGGACCGAAGATGCAGCGAACCGCCGCGAACATAAAGCCGACGCAGGACGTGTCAACTCCGCTGAGCCTGGCCGCTCGAGCAGAGCGCTTCTCTGCGCAGCGCGGCCGCTAACGCCTCACCGGTGCGGCCTCGCTGACCACGATCTCCACGCCTTGACCCGGCGCACTGCTCGCGAGCACCACGCGGGCCGCCGCCACGCCGCGCGCGACCATGTAGTCGCGCGTGCTGGCGGCGCGGTCGCGGGCCAGGTTCGGGCCGCTGGCCGCGCTGTCACCGGCCGCCGAGACGCGCAGCTTCGTGGTGTCGCCACGCTGGCTGCGGGCGAGCCGATCGAGCACCGCGGCCAGCGGTGGCTTGACGACGAACGCGCCGCGGTCGAAGCAGAAGCTCAAGGGCACTTCAACCTTCAGGCTGCCGTCGACCTGCATCGAGAACACGACCGGCGTGCCCTTGAACAACTCCGAAAGGCGCTTGTGCTCCGCGGCCAGCGTCGGCCGCGGCAACACCGGCGTCGCTGATGCCGCATGGCCCACGGCCGGCGCGGCAGGCGCAGGCGCCGCCGGCGCAGGAGCAGTCGACTTGCTGGCACAACCGGCCAGGCCCGCGAGCAGAACGGCAGTGATCCAGGAGGAAGTCTTCATGGGCACCCATTAGAGCGCAGATGGTAGCCACCGGCGCCGGAGCGGGCATGTGTCAGCTGGACTTTGCCCGGCTGCGCGCCGACACTGCACGCATCGAGCCCCGACCATGACACCCACCTCTGATCGCGTACCACTCCCCCAGGTTCGCGACCTGCTGCAGATCGGGCAAGCGCTGCCGTTTCGGGTACTCGACACGCAAGAGCGGCTGCTGCTGGCTGAAGGCCATGTGCTGCACGACGAAGCACAGTTCGAAGCCCTGCTCGAACGCGGCGCCTGGGCCGAACGCTCACACGTCGAGGCCGAGCGAATCGCCCGTGCGGGTGCCGCGCGCACCATTGCCACAGCTCCGCAACTTTCGCTGTTCGACCGGTGGGAGCGGCTCTTGTGGCAGTTCGACAAGCTCACGCGCGCGCTGATCAGGCACGAGCAGCCAGGCAGCGCCGTGCTGCCGTTCTGCGCCACGCTGCAGGCGCTGGTGAACCGCGACCCCGACGTCGCGCTCTTCCTGTGCGTGCGCCAGGAAGACCGCCGCTTCGCGCTCTACCCGCTGCGGCATTCCATCCACTGCGCGGTACTGGCAACGCTGACGGCGCGGCAACTGGGTTGGGACGAAACGAAGTGCGCAACGCTCGGTCACGCCGCCTTGACGATGAACCTGTCGGTATTCGAGCTGCAGGCCTCGATGGCCGAGCAGGACACCCCGCCCACCAAGAAGCAGCTCGAACAGATCCGCGCCCACCCGCACGCCAGCGTGGCGCTGCTGCGTGCCGCCGGCGTCGACGATGAAGACTGGCTCGCTGCGGTCGGCGACCACCACGAACACATCGGCGGTGGTGGCTACCCGCGCGGGCATGCCGACGTGGGTGCGCCAGCGCAGGTGCTGCGCGCGGCCGACGTGTACATGGCCAAGATCAGCCCGCGCGCCAAGCGCCCGCCGATGGCGCCACAAACCGCCACGCGCCAGTGGTTTGCGGAGCACCCTGGCGACCCGCTGGCGATGGCGATGGTCAAGTCGGTCGGGGTTCACCCGCCGGGCAGCCTGGTGCAGCTGAAGTCGGGCGAGATCGGCATCGCTATTCGCCGGCCGGCCACCGGCACGCACCCGCTGGTGGCCACGCTCAGCGACAAGAACGGTCGACCGAACGGCGAGACCCACCGGCGCGACACGGCGCAGCCCGAGTTCGCCATTCAGGGCCCGCTTCAGGACGGCAAAGCTTTTCCCAGGGTGGTGCCCGAGCGGGTCTATGGGCTGATCGCAGGCTGAACGGCCACCTGCGCCGGTGTCAGCCCTGGCGCGGCACTTTCGCCCTGTCGGCATGGCCTGCACTTCATCCCCGCCGGCGTGCGTCTCGTCGCAAGGTGCTTGGTGCGGGTGCGAGCGGCTCCTAGAGTTCGCTCCATCGCAACACGCCACCACCGGAGCCCACCATGATCAGTCGCCTCACCGCCCTTGCAGCCACCTTCGCCGTTATCACGACCGCTTCGCTGGCCTTCGCCGCGAGCGCGCACCAGAGCCGGTTCGACACGCCGGCCGCCGCCGAACCGGTGCGTGTCGTGCAACTCGAACGGGTGCTGGTCGTCGCGAAGCGCATCCCCAAGAGCGCCGTCTGAACCCGGCCCGTCCAGCACCATCCCCACCAGGAGCAAGCTCATGTCACTCAGTGAAGAAATCCGCAACCTCGGCGAGCTGCATCAACGCGGCGTCATCTCCGATGAAGAGTTCGCGCGCGCCAAGGCCCGCGTGATCGACGCTGCCGGTGACCGCCAGCCGAACCCCACGGTCGCGGCGGTCAATGGCCTGCGGCGCAGCCGGGACAACCGCTGGCTCGTTGGCGTGTGCGGCGGGCTCGGGCAGATCACGGGCTTCGCCGCGTGGGCCTGGCGCACGCTGTTCGCCTTGCTCGTGCTCTGCGCCGGCACCGGCGTGCTGGTCTACCTGTTGCTGTGGATTCTTGTACCCGAAGAAGACCTGCGCTACCCGGCACAGGCCGGCCGCTCGGCCACGGGCTGAAGAGCTTGTGAACATATGAATCGTGCTCGCGATTCATATGTTCACAAGCTCTGAGTCGCCGACACGGCCTTGCGAAGCCGCGTCAGAACGCCGGCTCGGTCTCCAGCAGTGCAGCGTATAGCTGGCTGAACGC